>JBDKTH010000907.1:0-3987 GCA_039680305.1 Thermoguttaceae bacterium
GCCCAGCCTCGCGGTGATCGAAAACACCAGGCAGGCCACGCCCAAGGGGGCCAGACGCATGGCAAACCCGATGATCACCATCGACACCGCGTTGAGCCCTCGGAGCCAATCGACGAGCGTCCTGGACTCCTCGGGCACGAAGGTCGCTGCCACGCCCAGGGCCAGGGCAAAGAACATCACCGCCAGGATGCCATTCCCCTTGGACGAGCCGTCCATCGCGCCGACCATCTCCTGGAGCGGGTTCTCCGGGATGATGTCCAACAGGGTATCCTTGAGCGGCTTGGCCTGTCGGGCTTGGGCCACGGCGCTGTCGGCACTGCGCGCGTATTGGGCCCTGAGCAGGGCTTGTTGCTCGGGGGCCAGGGTCCGGCCGGGCGTGAGGAGGTTGACCAGCAACACGCCCAGGAACACGGCCGTGAGCGATAGGCCCAGCGTGTAGGCGAGCGTGCGCAGACCGATCCGGCCCAGGCGGCGGACATCGCCAAGGCCCACCACGCCCAGGGCCAGGGCCGAAAAGACCAGCGGGATGACGACCATGAAGATCAGCCGCAAGAACACCCGGCCCAGGGGATCGGCCACATTCACCGCCCACCAGTCCAGCCGGTCGTCGACCCCGTTGCCGTCCACGTCCTGCTGATCCGTCACCCCGGCGACAGGCGCTCGGCTTGCCAGGGCGTTGGCCGTCAGGCCCAGGGCCGCACCGACGATCAGCCCCAGCAGGATCTGCCAGTGGAGTGGGAGACGGGATTTGGTCGCAGGATCGGATGTCATACAGGTCCTCGGGCCCTCTCGCGGGCTGGTTCGTTGGCCTACGAGTATAGGGCAAGCGTCGCTTTCGAGCAAAGCCGGGGGTGACGGCCCGCGTCTTGCCACTTCCTGTCGGGCATCGTACGATTGATCCTTCCCACCAACGGATGGGGCTTCGCCGCAACGGCGGGCAAATTCACCAGCTCAGCCATTTTGAACCTGATGTTTACGCCCGAGATGTACCAACTGCTCGACTTCGGCGATGGCCGACGGCTGGAACGTTTTGGGACGCTGTGCCTGGACCGGCCTTGCCCGGGCGCGGAATCGGTCGTGCCGGCCGCCCCCAACCGCTGGGCGGAGGCCGATGCCCGCTTCGTTCGCACCGACGCCCAAGAGGGCCACTGGGTCGAGCAGCACGCCTTGCCGGAACGATGGACCATCCGGCACGGGGCCGTCACGTTCGAACTCAAGCGCACGGAGTTCGGGCATCTCGGCGTGTTTCCCGAGCAAGCGGCCTGTTGGGACTGGATTGCCGAGCAGGTCGCCCAACTGCGGCAAGGCGACGAGCCGTTTCGCATGCTCAATCTGTTCGCCTACACCGGCGGCAGCACGCTGGCGGCTGCGGCGGCCGGGGCCGAGGTGACGCACGTCGATTCGGCGCGGAATGTGGTGGCCTGGGCCCGGCGCAACGCCGAGCTTTCCGGCCTGGCTGAATCGCCCGTGCGCTGGATCGCCGAGGACGCGGTCAAATACGTCGAGCGCGAACGGAAGCGGGGCCGGCAGTACGACGCGGTGATTCTCGACCCGCCCAGCTACGGCCACGGCCCCAAGGGCGAGGTTTGGCGGCTCGACAAGGATCTGCCCAAGCTGTTGGTGATGTGCGGTGAACTGATGGCCACGCGCCCGCGGTTCCTTCTTTTGACCTGCCACACGCCAGAATTCGGCCCGGAGCGTCTGGCGAAGATGCTGGAAGAGACGCTCCGCTACGGCGATGCCGGGGCGTTTGCGGCAAGCCAACTGGCCCTTCCTGCGGCCACGGGACGAACGCTGCCCAGCGGCGTGCTTGTGCGATGGGCGGCCAAGAAATGACAGTTGCGTTTGACCTACCAATGGAGGAACTGCTTCAGGCACATCGAAACGCCTCCACTGGACGTATCCGGCAGTTCCTCCATTGTCCTCGAAGGACCACGGCGCCGCAGGAAAAACCATATCTTCGTTTGACAGGGGAAAAGAGAATCCGCCCGCCGTCCCGAAGAGGTAGCCTCCACCGATCGCCTGCGGATTCTCTTTTCCCCGTAGGTCAAACGCAACTGTCATTTCTTGGCCGCCCCTGGGCGGCGCGGAGAGCACAATGACCACGATTACCAGCCTGCAAAACCCTCGCATCAAGGACACCGTCAAGCTGCGCGACCGCCGGCATCGGGAGAAACAGGGGCGGATCCTCATCGACGGCCTGCGCGAGTTGCAGCGGGCGATCGACGCCGGGGTTCCGCTGCTAGAGGCTTATGTCTACCCGCCCGCCTGCCAGACACCCGAAGCCCAGCGCATTCTGGGCAAGCTCGCCGAACATGGGACGGAGATTCTCGAAGTCAACACGCCCGTATTTGAGAAGCTCGCCTTTGGCCAGCGGATGGAAGGAATCCTCGGCGTCGCCGCGACGCCGCACGCCACTCTCGACGCCCTGAAGCTGCCCGAGAACCCGCTGGTCGCTGTGCTCGAAGGCGTGGAAAAGCCGGGGAACGTGGGGGCCGTATCGCGCACCGCCGACGGTGCGGGACTCTCGGCGCTGGTCGTGGCCGACCCTCGCACGGATCTCTACAATCCGAACACCATCCGGGCCAGTCTCGGCACGATCTTCACGCTTCCGGTGGCTACGGCCAGCACGGAGGAGACCCTGGCCTGGCTCCGGCGTCAGCAATTGACGGTCTACGCCGCGCGGGTCGATGGCTCGGTCCCCTACACCGACGTGGATTATCGCCGGCCGGCCGCGATTGTCCTGGGCAGCGAAGCCGAAGGACTGACCAACGCCTGGGCTGGCAGCGATCTGACGGCCATCCGGCTCCCGATGCGAGGCGTCGCCGATAGCCTGAACGTTTCCGCCACCGCCGCCGTGCTGTTCTATGAAGCCCTGCGGCAGCGATCCTCCTGATCGGAGCGATCAAGGCGAGCAAGGCCAGCAGGAGCGAACTCGGCTCGGGGACGGCAGCGTTGAAGTGAGCGGCCACTTGGCCGGGGGAGAGCACGTGGTTGTAGATCGCCACTTCATCGATCCACCCCGTATAGTAGTGGCCGTCGAGCGTATTGGCGCCGATGGCGATCTTGGGGTTGTCGTCGAGAATTGCCGTGCCCGCGCCTCCCACGGCCTCCAACCGACCGTCGACGTAGAGCTGCAGGCCGTTGGCTGCATTGCCGCTTTGACGCGTGGCCACGAGATGGTGCCACTGGCCGTCATTGAGCACGGTCGTTCCGTTCAACGAACGGCCGTTGCCTCCGTTGGCGTCGCCGTCGAAGAACGATGCGTGATTGCTGAGGATTGCCAAGACGAAATCATCGGCCGTCCCCCCAACGTCCGACCAGATCAAGCCATTACCCGAATAGGCCTGGGTGCCCGTCGGGCTCTCGGCCGTGGTCTTGATCCACAGTTCGAGGGTGAAATCGGCAGTCGTCTGGTTGGCCATCGAGATGTAGTCGTTGGCTCCGTCGAAGGAGACGGCCGAATTGTTGTCGCCCAGCAGGACGCCCTCTTGGCCGACGGTCGGGCCGTTGACGTACGTGCCCGTGGTGAGGGACATCTCGTCCTTTGCCGGCAGACTGTTGCTCGCCTCGCCGAGACGGTAGTAATGCGCGGGGGTGTCGGCCAAGACCACCGACGGATAGTGGCTGACGAGCTCGGCATTGGCGAGGTCGCTGCCGCCTGCCCATGCGATCACGAGCCCTTGGATGATCGGAAGGGTTGATACAAGGAGCCGCTT
The DNA here is from genome assembly GCA_039680305.1 of Thermoguttaceae bacterium. Taxonomy (GTDB): domain Bacteria; phylum Planctomycetota; class Planctomycetia; order Pirellulales; family Thermoguttaceae; genus JBDKTH01. The sequence goes on from JBDKTH010000907.1 coordinate 3,720, forward strand.
CAACATCTCGGTGCCTCACTTTTTGGGAGAAGACTCCGCCGTTCTCCCCGGAAGGTAACAGACGATCACCGCGCAGCGGCGACCGTCCCTCCCTCACTTTTAGGCACGACCGAGGGATGATGCCATGCTTTTTCGTATCAAAGTCTTGGCAGTCTGTATCCCTGCCGTCTAGGGCCCGCGTAGAAATAAGTTGGGCCCTTTTCATGGAAGCAAAGGTGGCTATCCGGTGAGCTTGAACGCCGACGCTGACGCTGCAAGGCCGCCTTTG
>JBDKTH010000746.1:0-8718 GCA_039680305.1 Thermoguttaceae bacterium
TCGCGCATCGGCCAGTTGGGATCCTCCACGCGGGCCGCCTGCATCAGGGCCTCCGCCTTGGCCACCAGGTCGGGATGCGTGTTGGCCAGGTCCGTGGTTTCGCCCATATCCGCCTTGAGATTGTAGATCTCGATCGGCTTGCGTGGACCGTTCTTCACCGCCTTCCAGTCGTCCCAGCGCACGGCCTGCAGGGAACCTTCTTCATGTAGTTCCCAGTAGAAGCAGTCACGCTTCGGCGCGTGGCCGCCCTTGAGGAACGACACGAGCGAATAGCCGTCGGTCTTCACGCCTTCGGGCAGCTTCGCCTCGACCAGTTTGGCGACCGTGGGCAAGAAATCCCAGAACGCCCACGGCTCCTCGGTCACGCGGCCGGCGGGCACGGTGCCGGGCCACCAGGCCAGCGCCGCCTGGCGCAGCCCACCCTCATACATCGTCCGCTTGAAGCCTCGCAGCTTGCCGCCCATCGTCTGATCGAACAATCGGCCGATCTCCGACTTCGGATCGAACGACGAACCATTGTCTCCGGAGAAGATCACGAGCGTGTTCTGGTCGATCTTCAGCTCCCGCAACAGGTCGAGCAGTCGGCCCACGTCGCTATCCAGCCGGGTGACCATCGCCGCGTAGTTCTTCTGCTGCTCGGTCCATGGCTTGTCCCTATAGAGGCCCTGGTCGTCGATTTCGAACTGGCCGTGCGGCAGCGTCACGGCATAGAACAGGAAGAACGGCCGCTCCCGATTCGTTCGGACCCATCGGAGCGTCTCGTCGGCGAGGAGGTTCTGCGCGTAGGTCTTGCCCACGCCCTTGCCGTCGTTGCCGGGCAGTTCCAAGCGGTCGGCGTCGTTGTAGAGGCAGGTGGGAAAATAGCTATGGGCGTGGCGCTGGCAGTTGTAGCCGAAGAAATGGTCAAAGCCCATCTTCAGCGGGCTACCCGTCGTATCGAACATCCCCATCCCCCATTTGCCGATGCACGCGGTGGCATAGCCTTCCGACTTGAGCAGCTTGGCCACGGTGAACGTCCCGGCGGGCAGCGGCATCTGGCCTTCCGGCTGGATCTCGCGGTTCGCCCGGATCGGGCAATGCCCCATGTGGAGCCCGGTCATCAAGGAGGACCGCGACGGGGCACAGACCGACGTGCCGCAATAGGCATGGGTGTAGCGTGTGCCTTCCCGGGCCATTCGATCGAGGTTCGGCGTCTGGATGAGCTTCTGGCCGTAAACCTGGAGATCCCCTTGCGCAAGGTCGTCGCTGAGGATGTAGATGATGTTCGGTCTACTCGTCGGGGCCGTGCCTGTATCCGCCGCCCAAAGCCGGCCCTCCGGGCCACCGCAGATCCACGCAAGAACGAGGATGCCGATCCCATTTGTGACGCGTGCCATCGTACTGCTCATCTCCTTTCTCAACCCGTTCCCCCCTCGTTCATCTCGCGCAACCACGCTTGGCAACCCCCTTCGCCCCGACTGCCAAAGACACGCCGAAAAGGCCCAAGAAACTTCTGGTCTTCCGACCCGTCGATAATCGCGAACGTGATCTGTTCAAACACGCCTCGGAAGCTCCCTGCCAGTGCCTTGGCGAACAGATCCGCGATCTCCTGGGTATCGTTCCCAAAGACGCCGCATCCCCAGGCGCCAAGGACCAGTGCCGGGTGGCCCTGGGCCGCGGCAATCGCCAGGACCTTGTGAATCCGCTGTTCCATCGCCTTTTGGATCTCCTCGCGGCGCGAGCGGTCTCGATCCAACACCACTTTGGCGTTCACGGCCGGGGAGGTGATGAACGAACAGGGCCATGGCTGATCCAGCAACATCCCTTCGTCCGTCCGGATCACCGGGACATCCGGCGAGTAGATCGCATAGTTCGTATACAGGGCGTCATGCTGGGCCTGATGGAACTCGTACATCGGGTTTCCTACAAGACAGGCATACAGGCCAGAGGAGCGTGCAAGCGATTCCTCCTGAGCCCGTGAGCCGTTCAAAAAGCCGCCGCCTGGATGCCTTGCCGAGGCGAAGTTGAGGGCCGCGACGCGCAACCCTTGGTCCACCAGGCGACGGGCAGCCGCCAGCGTGGTCTCGCGGGTCACCTCGATACGCGTGGCCCGATCCCCGTGCCCGACCGGCGGCAGCGGGGCGTCGGGCGGATAGGATCGTGTGCCCTCGACCGCCCGCTGCCGCAAGCCGCCCAACTCCACGATGGCACCGGTTTCGGACCGGTATTGTCCCTCGCGCAAGATGCGCACTGTCTCCTGTCCCAGCTTTGCGGCTCGCTCACGAGAGATCTGCATCGGCGACTCCCCTTGATCGATTTGCCTCCTGGCTCCACTGCCCTGACGGCAATCTGCTCAGGATACCGTATCTCCGGCTCATTTTTCCAGTCCCCCAACGTTCCGCCCGGTACGCTCCCGCCGGATGCGTCCTATCCCGTCGCACGTCTCAGCCTTTCTTCTTGGCCGTCGCCTTGCCCGACGCGGCCTTCTTCGCACCGCCCAGCGGCCACGGCCTGACGCCCACCCGATTGGCCCAGGTCTCCCAGAGGGCGGCCATTTCCTTCACGCGCTCGGGCTGTTGCGCCGCAAGATCGTTCATCTCGGTTCGATCGCTGGACATCTCGTACAGTTCCCAGGCCCCAGGGTGTTGGGAGACGAGTTTCCAATCGCCGATGCGGATCGCGCGATTTCCCTCGTGCTCCCAACACAGCGGCTGCCCGCGGTTGAGGGACTTGCCGGTGAAGGCCGGGGCAAGGCTCGTGCCTTCCACCGGCTGGATCGCGCGGCCGTGGTGCTCGCGCGGGTACGCCGCGCCCGCAAGATCGACGCAGGTGGCCATGAGATCGATGAGGTGCCCCGGCTGGCGTTCCAGTTGGCCGCGACGATTCGCCGCGATTCCCTGCGGCCAGTGCACGAGGAGCGGGGTGCTGATGCCGCCTTCGTGCTCCCAGTGCTTGTACAAGCGGAACGGCGTATTGCTGACGTTCGCCCAGGCTTTGCCATAGCCGATGAACGTATCGGCCGGGCCAGGCATCACTCCCTCGCCCTGGCGTACAGGGTAGCCGTCGCGAGTCTGCTTGGGGATCATATCCGGCTGGATGTAGTCCTTGGCCAGGGGAGGAAGCGTGGGCTCGTCGGCCCGGGACTTGAAGCGGCCCTTGCGCCCCATCGGCTCCGCGCAGCCGCCGTTGTCCTGGAGGTACACGACCAGCGTATTGTCGAACTGGCCGTTTTGCTTCAGGGCGTCGACCAGCCGGCCGATGCCCTGGTCCATGCAGTCGAGCATGGCGGCATAGACTTCCATGCAGCGGCTTTCCCAGGCCTTGTTCTTCACGCTGTTCCAGTCGCCCGCCTGGGGCGAAACCTGCCAGCGGGGATCGACGAGCCCGAGCGTCCGCATCTTCGCCAGCCGGGCCGACCGGATGGCGTCGTAGCCGGCATCGTACTTGCCCTTGTATTTGGCGATGTCGGCCTCTTTCGCGTGGAGAGGCCAATGGGCCGCCGTATAGGCGACGTACAAGAAGAAAGGGCGGTCGGCGAAACGCTGCCGGTGCTCGGTCACGAAACGCACGGCCTGATCGCTGATCGCATCGGTATAGTAGTACTCCTTGGGCTGATACTCCAGATCGGCGTAGGGCGAGAGGAGTTGGTTGTCGCGCACCAGCGTATTTGGGTCAAAGAAGCTGCCGGCGCCGGGGATCGTGCCGTAGAAGCGATCGAAGCCTCGCTGGAGTGGCCAGTTGTCCTTGTCGGCCTCCGTCGCGGGCTTGGTGTTCTTCGTGACGTGCCATTTGCCGGCGATATAGGTGGCATAGCCGGCCGGACGGAGGACCTCGGCGATCGTGACCGCCCGCTTGCTGAGATCCCCCGCGTACGCCTCGCCCACCTTGGCGCTCCAGTCGTCCACCATGTGCCCGATGCCTGCCTGATGGGAATAGAGCCCGGTGAGCAGCGAGGCACGCGTGGGGCAGCAGCGGGCCGTGTTGTAGAACTGCGTGAAGCGAATCCCGCCTCGGGCCAGGGCATCGAGATTCGGCGTGCGGATCTCGCTGCCGTAGCAACCGATGTCGGAGTAGCCCACGTCATCCGCGAGGATGACGATGATGTTCGGCCGTGGCGCGGCGACGGCCAGCGGCGCGCGGCCGGCCGTGGCAAGCGCGCCCAGGATCGTCGCGACCAGGATCCCGCGGCGTTGAAGGAGGATGGCACTCGGTTTCATAATCGTCTCCCGGATACAGACGTGGTTTGGCGTCACCGACGGACTTTCTTCTTGACCGCCGGTTTGGCAGGAGCAGGGTGATAGGCGGGACCGTTGTCCGACGGCAACGACCGGTGCCAGGCGAGGACCGCGGCCGTCAGACGCTCGACGACCTCCGGATGCTGCGCCGCAAGGTTGCTCGTCTCGCCGCGGTCCTGGGCCAGGTCGTAGAGCTCCGCATGCGAGCCGTCGTATTCGCACAACAGCTTCCAGTCCCCATCGCGGACCGCAAGGTCCGGCAGGTCTTGCCCCTGCTCGCCGGGCCGGTCGGGCGGACGGCGGAAGAACAGGGGCGCTCTGCGGGAACCGGCCGCCTTGCCCAGGATCGGCGAAGCGAGATTCTCGCCGTCGAAGACCACCTCGCGCGGCGATTCCACCCCGGCGATTGCAAGCAACGTCGGCACCAGGTCGATCGCGGCGATCACCGACGACTCGTCGAACTGCCCCGCCTTGGCGGCCGGGATCAGCCCCGGGCCCCAGGCGATCAAGGGGGAGCGGACGCCGCCTTCGTAGAGCATGGTCTTCGCGCCGCGGAAAGGCCCCGCGGAGCCAGCCCCCGGCTCGGGCCCGTTGTCGGAACAAACCAGCACGAGCGTATTGTCACGGAGGTCCGGTTTGCCGCGGAGATAGTCGAACAAGGCCCCCAGCTGTTCGTCCATCGTCTTGAGCACGCCCTCGTACAGGGTCCGCTTCTTGCCGTCCCCCCGGCGCGCCTGGGGCGGGAAAAACGGGGAATGGACGTCGTCGGGCCAGAGGTTCACGTAGAACGGCTTTCCGTCGGCCTCGGCTTTCTTGATGAATTGGAGGGCCGCGCCGACAAACGACGCCGTGATCTTGGCCCGGTCCTCCCAGACGATGGGGCCATGGCCGAGGGTGTCGGAGCCCAAGGCGTGCCGGTACGGCGGCTTGCCGTTCGAGGCATCGCACAGCGGCAGGACCCGCGGGCCGAGGCCTTCGAAGTTGGTCAACGAAGCGTCAAAGCCGTACTGGCTGATCAGCGGCGCCTCGCCGACGTCGCGCTGCCCGCCCAGGTGCCACTTCCCGAAATGCCCCGTGGCGTAGCCGGCCTGCTTCAAAAAGCGGGCCAGCATCGGGGCCGCCGGATCCAGCCACTGGGCCATGCCGCGGCGTTCGTTGTTGGCACGCTCGGCCAGATAGGAACTGATCCGCCAACACTGTGGGTACTGGCCGGTCGAGATCGCGCAGCGCGACGCCGAGCAAATCGGCGCGTTCACATAGAACTGAGAAAACCGCAGCCCTTCGGCCGCCAAGTGGTCGACGTTGGCCGTCTTCACGGCCGTGTTGCCAAAGCACGAGAAGTCGCCCCAGCCCAGGTCGTCGATGAAGACCAGGACGAGGTTCGGCCGTCGGGCCTCGGCCGCCACGGCCTGGTGGCCGGCCACCAGGCCAACCACCGTAATCGCGGCAAGCAGATGGCACCTCATCGGGTTCCTCCAGGGGGAGCTCACGCCTCCGTTGTCCGCCTTGCCCCGACGGTCTCCATCCTAACCGGAACCCCTCCCGTCCGGTAGCCCCCTCTTGCCACCTCCGTGGATCGGCGCCGGTGCGTCGCAGACCGTGGCCTTCCGTGTTCATCGCTCAAGAAGCCGCGGCTGCGGGGTCTCCACCCAGCCGGCATCGCGCTGGCCGCGTCCGCGTGTCTCGCCATCGCCCAAAACAGCGCGAGCGTTGTCCGCGAGTTTCCTAAGTCTCGCGACGATCTCGGGATGCTGCGCGGAGACCTCGCGCTCTTCGGCGACGTCGGTACGCACGTCGTAGAGCGCCAGCGGTTGCGGTTTCCGCTTCGCCGTGCCGGTGGTGGCTTTCTGGTCGAGCGGCAGATAGAGTTTCCAGGGTCCGGCGCGCACGGCCTGCAGTTGAGCGGCCTGGTAGTAGAAGAACCCTCTTTCATCGTAGGGCGACCTGCAGCCCGCCGTGGCGAAGAGCAGATCGCGGACGTCGCAACCATCGATTTCCCGTTTTGGCAGGGGGCCGCCAACAAGCCGCGCGAAGGTGGGCAGGAAGTCCATCATCGTGCACAGCTCGTCACACACCGTGCCGGTGGGGATTCTGCCCGGCCAGCGGGCGATGCAGGGCACACGCTGCGCGCCCTCGCTGGTATTGTACCCCATGCCGCGATAGGGCGCGTTGCTGCCTTGCGGCGGATCGCGTTCCACAGCGCCGTTGTCGCTGGTCCAGACGACCAGCGTGTTCGCCTCCAGGCCGTTCTCCTTGATCGCCTTCAAGACCTCGCCAGCCGACCAGTCGAGCTCTTCGATCGCATCGCCATACGGGCCGTTGGCGGATTTCCCGGCGAACTCGGGGCCGGGATACGGATCGCGGCAGCTGCCCGGACCGGTCTCCGGGAAATAGAGGAAGAACGGCCGCTCCTTGTGCGCGGCGATGAACCGCACCGCCTCGACGGTCAGTCGCCTGGTCAGGCGCCGAGCCTCGACCGGGGCCTCGATTACCCGTTCATCGCGAAGCAACGGCAGTTCCGGCCACACGCGTCCCAGCGCCGTGCGTGCGGTCATGTCCTCGCTGTAAGGAATGCCGAAGAAGTGATCGAAGCCCTGCCGGGTCGGGAGAAACTTGGGCTGATCGCCGAGATGCCACTTCCCGAGGCAGAGCGTGTCGTAGCCAGCGGTCTTCAACATCTCCGCCATCGTCTCCTCCGTGGGGTTCAGGCCTTTCCTGTCCACCGGCTTCAGCACGACCTGGTTTTCGTAACTCAGATGCAGCCCGACGCGGCGCGGGTAGCACCCCGTCATCAGCGCCGCGCGGCTGGGGGTGCAGACGCCGCTAGCCGCATAGAAGTTCGTGAACCGGCGGCCCTCCGCAGCCAGACGGTCGAGATTCGGCGTGCGGTGCCTCGTGGCGGGATGGAAACAGGCCACGTCGCCGTTGCCCAGGTTGTCGCAGAGGATGAAGACGATGTTCGGCCGGTCCGCCGCCGCGACCGAACTGCGGACGGCGGCGAACGTGACAAGAGCCATCGGAAGAAGGAATTGCCGTTTCATGGCGTCAACCTCCAAACGTGTTCGTCCCCCCTATCGCCCTCGCCTACTCCTCCGCCCTGACGATTCCCACCAGCACCGCGAACGTTTCGATGGCCTACCCCCCACGGTCGAAAATGAGCAAGGAACTCCGTGTGCTCGTTGCCTGCCGGTACTGCGCGGGTGTTTGATTGGTCGCTCTGCGCAAGACGCGATACATCGTTTCGACGTGGGAAAACCCGGCTAAGTGAGCGACCTGTTTCAAGGGAAAGTCGGTTGTTGCGAGCAACTCGCGTGCCCGCTGCACTTGGACCCGCATGATTTCGGCCCGCGGAGTCCGTCCCAGATACTTCAAGAACTGTCGGTCCAGGGTCGCTCGTGAGACCTTGGTGTGCCGAAGGACGTCCTCTATTCTCAGGCCCCGACAGGCGTGCTCGCGGATGTAGCGGACGGCGTCGGAGATCTCGGGATTCGCGAACGCGACGACCTCGGTCGATCGGCGGGGCACCAGCCCGGCTGGCTTGACGACGATCTTGCGCGGCGTCCGCTGTTGGCGCTGGACCATGCGGTCGAGCAGCGCCGCGGCCTCGTATCCGATTGCACAAGCGTTCGGGTCGACGCTCGAAAGCGAGGGGGCCGCCAGATCGCAGCGCACCTCGTCGTTGTCGATCCCGATCACGCCGACGGTGTCCGGCACGGCGATGCCATGCTCCCCGCAGACGGTCAACACCTGCTGAGCTCGCATATCGTTGCAGGCCAGGAGGCCGACCGGCTTGGGCAACCGACACAGCCACTTGGCCAACGCGTCGGCATGGCGCCGGCTGGCGGCCTCGATCCGGGTCAACCCCGCCGGCTGGCCGCGGGCGGGAGGCACGTAGATGTGCGGAGTGAAGCCCCAGATGGCGACATATTCCGCAAACAAGCGGGCCCGCTCGCGTGAAAACGACGTGTTCGGGAACCCCGTGTAGGCGAGATGCTGAAAACCGCACTCCCGAAGATGGTCGACGGCCAGCCGAACCACCGCTTGATGATCGACCACGACGCCAAAGCTGCCTCGAAGGAGGTTCTCATCGTAGACGTCCACCACCGGCACGCGTAGCCGGCGGAGTTGGCCGGCCAACCGCGGATTGGCGACCCTCGCGATGACGCCATCGGCCTTCCAGTCCGCCAGTCCACTCGGCACCGGATCGTCGAAGGCCCGTTCCTGGTGGTGGAAGGTCCAGGGACCATGGGCATTCGCATAGGCGGCGATCCCCTGGAGCACTCGACGCCCGAAACTGTGCGACGACTCGACGAGCAATGCCACGCGCAGCTGTGTTCCCATGGGACCGGCGAGAAATGGGGAGTGAGGAAACCCGTCAAGGGATATGACGACCGCAATCAATATTCTCACCGTTCTGTCAGCCCCCGTCAACCGATATACTTCGTTTTAGCAGTCGATTGGATCCTGCCATGAAGTTCACGCCCTTTCCGGAATGCCTGGAACC
>JBDKTH010000712.1:0-1525 GCA_039680305.1 Thermoguttaceae bacterium
CGGTTTATATTTCCTTAGTTACTGAGTGCGCCAGGGCTCGCCTCAGGGTCGAGTCGAGCTATGCACTCGTCGCCGAATGCTAGGGAAGCAACTATGGTCCATGAAAAGAACAGGGATGTTCGATCGACGACTGCTCGTCCGGGCTCACGAGGCCCATTGCCCACTTGTGCAGAGGCGCTGCGCTCTTCTGCCGCCACCGCTACCTCTTTTACCTTCGATCCGCGCGTCGTGATCGAACTGCGCCAACCGTATGTCACCACTTCCACCGCGTTGCGAGGCGAATTGGTCGATCGCGGTCCTCGGGCCCAACCGGACGGCCGCCAGGAACCGTCTAGCGAAGCTTTGCGTCCGAGTTTATCCGCCAATCCTCCTAGGATTCGCGTCCTGTTAGCTGACGACCACCGGATTCTCCGGCATGCGCTGGCGGCGATCCTGCAGGACGAGCAGGATCTGGAGGTGGTGGGGGAGGCGAGTGATGGCCTGGAGGCCGTGGAACTGGCCGCCCGTTGCCAGCCGGATGTAATCCTGATGGACGTCACCATGCCCCGGTTGAGCGGCGTTGAGGCGACCCGGCAGATCACCGAGGCCTGGCCCCAGGTTCGCGTGATCGGTCTGTCGATGCACGAGGAAAACGGGATGGCCGCCCAGATGCGGGCCGCGGGGGCGAGCGACTATCTCACCAAAGGGGGCTCCGCCGAAACGCTTCTCGACGTGATTCGCCGCGAACCTACCATGCCGGGCAAGATGTCCCTATAATCAAGGTTTTCGGCGAGGGACCGTCCGGGCGAGGCGTCTTCCAGGCAACGTGAATGATGAAGCGCGTCTGTGTCTTTTGTGGCTCGAGCCGCGGGGCTCGGAGTATCTATGGGGTGGCTGCGCAACAACTGGGCCAGGCCTTGGCCAAACGCGGAGTTGGCCTGGTCTATGGCGGTGGACACTTGGGCCTGATGGGTGCCTTGGCCGACGCCACGATGGCGGCCGGCGGCGAAGTGATCGGCGTGATTCCGCAAGCCTTGGTGGCCAAGGAACTGGCCCACGCTGGCGTCGCCGACATGCGCATCGTCGGCTCGATGCACGAGCGCAAGGCCCTGATGGCCGATCTGTCGGACGCCTTCATCACCCTCCCCGGCGGCTTCGGCACGCTCGAAGAGTTCTTTGAAGTGCTCAGTTGGGCGCAGCTTGGCCTGCACGGCAAGCCCTGTGGGATTCTCAACGTGGCCGGCTTTTACGACACGCTCCTGGCCGTCTTCGACCAGGTCGTGACGGAAGCCTTCGTGCGTCCCGCCCATCGCTCCCTGGTCCTCGTGGAGAGCGATCCCCAGAGCCTCTTGGAGCGTCTTGCCGCGTTTCAACCACCCCAGTTGCAGAAGTGGATCGAGCGCGACGAGGTGTGAGTGCCGGGGGCAACAATTCCCTCTCCCTCCGGGTGAGGGTTAGGGTGAGGGGAATTGCCGCGAGATACCGTCGTGTGCCACTGGCGTCCCGCCAGTGCTCTTTGAATTGAATCGGGCTTGCACATTGCCCC
>JBDKTH010000412.1:0-3277 GCA_039680305.1 Thermoguttaceae bacterium
GGCGACACGGCCGTGCTGCGTGACTCCGCCGGGGCCGAGCGGCTCGTGGCCCGGCCCGAGGACGCCCAGCTCCACGGGCAGGGCTTCTATCTCCAGGCCAAGGGCTTTTCGGAGGTGACCGTCCACGCCACGCCCGGCTCGGGCGACCGGGCCGAGCTCTATGATTCCCGCGGCAACGACACGCTGACCGCCTCGCCCTCCACGGCGACCCTGGCGGGAACGGGATTCTCCCTGACCGCCGCGGGCTTCGACTCGCTGGTGGCCAGCGCTTCCGGCGGTCACGACCGAGCCCTCTTGACGGGCAGCGAGGGCCGCGACGAGTTCTCGGCCTATCCCCAGTACAGCCTCCTGCGTGGCGAGGGCTATTCTCTTCAGGTGAACCACTTCGACGAGGCCCGAGCCGACGGCCAGGGCGGCGGCGACGTGGCCCGACTGTACGACTCCCTCGGCGATGACGTCTTTACGGCCCAGGGGCTGGAGTCGCGGTTTGCCGGAATCGGCTTTGCGACAACCGCCGTGGGCTTTGCCAACGTCTTGGCCTCCGCCCTCCGCGGCGGTCAGGACACCGCCTGCCTCCAAGTCGCGTTGGGCGAGAGCGCCGTCACCATTACGCCCCACGCCGGCACGCTTGCCGGTCCGGGCTACGCCTGCCGCGCCCAGGGCTTTGCCAACCTGGTCGACGCCAGTCCCACCGAGCCCCAAGGCACGAGGACGCTCACCACGACCCAGATCGACACCGCATCGTCCATGCCGCAGCCAGGAACGTTGGTCCTTTCCGGGACAAAGGTCGCGCCGTCGGCGATCGTCCTCGCCAGCGGGAATTCGGCCCCGCTCCTTGCCGTCCCCCACGTCACCGGGTCGCTTCGCTTGGCGGACGCCGAGAGCGAGGCAGAGGCAGGCCTGCAGGTCATCGACAAGTTGGCCGATGCCGTCCACGCGGCAGACTCGGCCGAGCCGAGCATTGCGGCCGGCGCGGCCCTGCTTCCAAGCAGCGAGACCTGCGTGCTGGTGGAATCCCAGGAGCGTTCCCTCCGGTCGCTTTACGAATCGCTCGCCTACGAGTCGGCAAAGCCGAAAGCGAGTGGCCGGAAGGATCAGGAGGCGTTGGCCCTCGTTGTCGATCGCCTGTTCGAGTCGGAGATCTGGGAGTAGGCACTGCCAACGGTGCGGCTTCTTGTCCCCAACCGCTATTGGCGGGCTGTCACGTTGCGGGAGGCTTCGTCGTATGAGCCCAGGAGGAGCAGTGGACGGTTCCGGTGCTTGACCAAGCCAATCAGGTGATCGTTCCCTAGGTCGTCGGCGGCTGCTCGAACTCGTCCAAAACAACCTGGCCGTGCCTGGGAATGAACCAATCGACATGTCGGACCATAGGCACGGCCCCCTGAAGAGCCAGGTTCAAGCCCAACTACGGTCCGTCCTTCGGGAGGCGGATTTCACCGCCTTTGACTTGGACCGGGCGTTTGGCATTGTCGTCGAGATCGCCAAGGCCTTGCGGTAAGAACGAGCTAGCCCTGTTGCGGAGGCCACCCGTGGGGTCTCCCTTCCTAATAGCGGTGCGAGCCAAAGCGGTAATCACGGCCCTGCGCCGCGGTGCTTCAACCCTGCTCGGAGAGCGATCAAGACGCTTGAGGATCGCGGGCAATCGCTACCGTTTTGCGCATCCGGTGCGCTGGTCCGAGGAGATTCGGAGGTGGGATTGTAAGCGATATGTGGCCCTGGCATGCCTGAGATAGGGCCAACGCCACGAGCGTGAAGGTTCGGAAGGTGGTTCCTTGCGGCGGAAAGGAAGGCGAGACCAAGCCTTTGGGGGCGTCGGCGCAGAGAGATAGACCGAGGTTCCGGCGTCGCTTAGGCCAAGATCTCACTCACGCCGCCCGGCGGAGAGTGGCGACGGGCAGATGCTGGCGTTGGTGCTGGTAGCTCACCTTCAGATCGAGCCGCACTTCGGGCTGGCCTTTGACGAACACCTTGGGCATGGCACAAGGGGCAGATCGAGGCCAAAGGGTGCGAGGCTCGAAACGAGGACTCCGATTCGCCGGCCGCTGGTGGAAGTAGACCACTTCTTCGTCGGACGGGGTTGTGGTTTCCTCCTCCTTCTCCGACGGCTTGCGATGAGGAACTTCCTTGAGGATGCGCCCGACGGTGGTAGTGCCCAGGTGGAGGCCGGCTCGACCGAGCACTTGGGCGATCTTCTGTTTTCCCAAGGACGGGCAGAGAGCCTTCAGCCGCTCACGCGAGATAGCGGAACAACTCGGGGAATTTGTTGACCGGTTCGAAGGTCTGGACCAGGGCCTCGCTTCCCACCTCGTCGATCCGCCAGCCCCAGGAACTGATGGTCTTGGGGGAGTGGAATCTCTGGGGATTTACTCTTGCTGGCCATCGCGACCTTGAAGGGATCGTTTTTCACTGGCTCCCTTGAAGGTTAGCATAAAGCCTGGCGAGACCATGGCTTACAGCGGGAGAGGAGCGATCCGAAAAATCGCTGGACCAGCGCATCGGTTCCGGTTTTGCGGTTTTGGCAGCTTGACAGCCGCCAATGGGGGATGCAGAATAGCGAAATCCAACCTTTGAGGGGCTGTATGTGCTCTAAGGAAATTCTGGCATTAAGGAGGGCAGCCGCTTTGCCTTGGGCCTCTTGCGCATGACCCGTTGCACGCGTTTTCACCCTTTTGGGAGGAAGAGGTGACTTAAGAAGGGGGCAATGGTTCCCGCGACCTGAAGAAGTTACCGCCACTCGCCCAGAGCGGACTCCATCATGCGTCGAGGTCTTCGCTTTCTCCAATGGGCCGCACGGTCTGAACGTCGCCAACTGCAAGTCACGACGTGATTTCGTGCATCCGAGGTACGTGAAAATCGCTGCTCGCGGGCCGGAAACGGTTGGACTCGTAGACAAATCCAGGGAACGTGCAGGAGGTGAAAAACCATGCCACGACGGCTAAGAAAAAGTAAGCGGAAAGTGAGTAAGCGATTTGCCAAATCGCGGGGCACCAAATCGGCTGGAATTCACCGCCGTCTTCTCTGTTGTGAAGTCCTAGAGGATCGGGCTCTGCTGAGCGTCGACGCACAGTTCTATCATGTTCTATTCGATCCCGTAACGAACTCGATGTGCAGTGCCACCAGCACCGCACTCAATGACGGGCAGGAGGTCAGCCCGATGGCGGGCTCCTCCGCACCAGTCGGCCTCACGCCACAAGCAATTCGAGCGGCCTACGGGATCGACCAGATCACCGGAGATGGCACGGGACAGACCATTGCCATCGTCGATGCCTATGACAAT
>JBDKTH010000362.1:0-3802 GCA_039680305.1 Thermoguttaceae bacterium
ACTAATAAAGGCAATTAGCGTTGATCAGTGAAGATTAGTGTTCCGTAGTCTCCAGGGGAGTCCTGGACGTCGATTACCGGTCTTGTTCGTCAAAACCCATAAGCCCATCGATCGGTAGGCCCCAAGCAGATGCCGGCTGCAAGCTCAACTCGGTTGATGGTGTCGGGGGGCGGCCGATGCTTGATCGATTCGGCTGGTCAGGGGAAGCACTGGCAAAATGCCAGGGGCACGCGTGAGGCCCAGGAGATCACCGATCTTCCGAGCCGGGGCGCGAACATGACCAGTCCAGGCCCCCAGAAACAGCAACTGGCCGGAGACGCACAACAGGCGGGCTGTTGCGTCTCCGGCCAGGATGAGTTGCCGCTTGTTCTCGGCGAACTACTTCGCGGGCTTTTCAGCCGGCTTCTCGGCGGGCTTGGCCGCCGACTTTTCGGCCGGCTTTTCCGCCGGTTTCACGGCTGGCTTCTCGGCCGGTTTCTCCGCTGGCTTGGCCACGGGCTTTTCGGCCGGCTTCTCCGCCGGCTTGGCTGCCGGTTTTTCGGCGGGCTTTTCCGCTGGCTTCGCCGCGGGTTTCTCCGCTGGTTTGGCCACCGGTTTCTCCGCTGGCTTCGCCACTGGTTTCTCGGCCGGTTTGGCCACCGGCTTTTCCACCGGCTTCGCCGCCGGTTTGGCCTCAGGCTTCACGGCGGGCTTCTCCGCCGGCTTGGCGGCGGGAGCTGCCGGAGCGGCCTTCGGGGCAACCGGAGCCGGCTTCACGGCCGGAGCCGCCTTGGGGGCGACCGGAGGAGCCGGAGCCGCCGGAGCAGGCGCCTTGGGCGTGGCGGCCGGGGCCTTCTTCTCCGGGACCGCCGGAGCCTTCGGCAACGGCGCCGGAGCAGCAGCCGGAGCAGCAGCCGGAGCAGCAGCCGGAGCGGCGACGGGAGCGGCCGGCGTCACCACCGGAGCCGCGGGAGTAACCTCAGACGGGGAGGCGGCCGGTGCGGCAGTCGCCGGACCGCAGCACGACGGGGCACACGGCTCACATTCGACCGTGCACGGCACCGTCGCACATTCCACCGCGCAACGGCGGGCGAACAAACGGCCATTGGTGTTTGCCAGGAACTTGCAGGCCTGGACCCCCTCGGTCATGGCGAGCAGGGCCGCGACCAAGGTCGCTAGCATCAATCCCGATCGTCTCATAGAAGCACCTCCTGTTTCAAAATCGGACGCTAAACGATAACGCTGCCAGGTCCACAATCGTCACCTGGCCGCTCCATCGATGTCCTGCAAAGATCACTCGGACCTTTCCCGGCCGACAAGTTGCCGCAAATTCCCAGGACACCGATTAACCTACTTAAGCTAACCTCTCCAACCTACGGATGCAATCGTTTTGCTAGCGGATACCGTCAATGCAGCCAGTCTCCTGTTAGCTCTGTGGCGGGGGCGTCTGGAGACAGCCGAGACAGCTCAGCGTTCGGCCCCCGGCCAGAGGGGGCGGGGCGGTTGGTTTTTCGTCCACCGACGGATAGGATTGGGAGTGTCGGACTCAACCTGGAAAGTACGCAGGCGCTCGTTCGCTGATGATGACTCCTGGAACACGCGTGAGACAACTGCTGGCCCGCATCCCGCGGGGCGAGATGCAGGCGGTCGGCACCTCCTTGGCGGTCGGCTTCGGTCTGCTCGGGCTCAAGTTTTTTGCCTACTACGTCACCGAGTCGGCGGCGATCTTCTCCGACGCTGTGGAGAGCATTGCCAATGTGATGGGCTCGGCGATGGCGACCTACGCGCTGGTCGTGGCGCACAGTCCGGCCGACGACGAGCATCCCTACGGCCACGGGAAGATCGAATTTCTCTCGGCCATGTTCGAGGGAACGTTGGTCTTGCTGGCGGCCGTGTTCATCGTCATCCGCACCTTCGACGCCATCTGGCACAACGAATTGGTGCAGGAGCAGCGGCTGAATCTGGGGCTTGGGCTGGTGGTCTTGGCCATGCTGGTCAATGGCGGAGTCGGATGGTACCTGGTTCGCACGGGACGCAAACAAGACTCGATGACCTTGGAGGCGGATGGCAAGCACTTGATGAGCGACGCACTAACGAGCGTCGGCGTGCTCGTTGCCTTGGGACTGGTGAGGGTGACCGGATGGCGTGGCTTCGATCCGCTGGCGGCCCTCTTGCTCGGCGGCTACATCGGTTGGATGGCGATCGGACTGCTGCGGCGAGCCGGAGCCCGCCTCATGGACCGGCAGGACCAGGGCGACGTCGCCCTGCTCACGCGGCTCCTGGATGCCCATGTCGGGCCTCAGGGGGCCGAACCCCGGGTCTGTGCCTATCACAAGCTGCGTCATCGCCACAACGGCCGCTACCACTGGGTCGACCTCCATCTGCTGGTGCCGGGCAACTGGACGGTCGAACGTGGACACGCGGTGGCCGGGGCGATCGAAGGCGAGCTTCAGCGGGCGCTAGGCGAGGGGAATGCAACCGCTCACATCGAGCCTTGTGCGGCCAAAGACTGTCCGCATTGCCAAGGCCATGACCAGGTTTCCATCGGTTGAGCCCCTGGCGGTTGGGCCGGTTTTCGACGATACTGGGAGGCTGTTTTCAACCCCCTCTCCCTCCGGGAGAGGGCCGGGGTGAGACTCTGTGAGTTTCCCCTTGGCTTTGCCCCCGCGTTGGTCCGTTAGATGAGAGCCCCATGAAAACCCATTCCACGACCATCCTCACCGTGCGGCGCGACGGCACGGTGGCGATCGGAGGCGACGGTCAGGTGACCGTGGGCCAGACGATTATGAAGGCCGATGCCGTCAAGATCCGCCGCCTGGCCGACGGGAAGGTGATTACCGGGTTTGCCGGCGCCAGTGCCGATGCCTTTGCCTTGCTCGAGCGTTTTGAAGCGAAGATGAAAGACTTCCCCGGCAACATGCCGCGCGCGGCCACCGAGTTGGCCAAAGACTGGCGCACCGATCGCGCGCTGCGGCGCCTGGAGGCCCTGCTGGCCGTGGTCGATGGACGCCATACGCTCCTGCTGACCGGCAACGGCGACGTGATCCAGCCGACCGACGGCGTCTTGGGTATCGGCTCGGGAGGGAATTACGCCGTGGCCGCCGCCCGGGCCCTGTTGATGCACTCCAAGCTCAGCGCCGCGGAAATCGTGCGCACCGCCTTGGAGATCGCCGCCGGCATCGATGTCTACACGAATACGAACATCATGGTGGAGGAGTTGGCGTGTCAGAGCTGACGCCGCGGGAAATCGTCCGTGAATTGGATCGTCACATTGTCGGCCAGGACGCGGCCAAGCGGGCCGTGGCCGTGGCCATCCGCAACCGGTGGCGCCGGCAGCACCTGCCCGACGAGATGCGCCCGGAAGTGGCCCCGAAGAACATCCTGATGATCGGCCCGACGGGCGTGGGCAAGACCGAGATCGCCCGGCGTCTGGCCAAGCTGACCGGCGCGCCGTTCATCAAGGTCGAGGCGACCAAGTACACCGAGGTCGGCTATTACGGCCGCGACGTGGAGAGCATGGTCCGCGAACTGGTCGAGAATGCCATCGGCCTGGTTCGCGAGCGGGAGCGGAAGAACGTGGAGCAGGAAGCCCGCCGCCGGGTCGACGACCGGCTCCTCGACCTGTTGGTTCCCCCGCCGCCCGCCTTTGAAGTCAGCGCCGACAGCCCGACCTCCTCGGAGCGTTACGAGCGGACCCGCGAGAAGATGCGGGCGATGCTCGCCGGCGGCGAGCTGGAGAACCGCCGCGTGGAGATCACCCTCGAAAAGAAGTCCTCGCCAATGATGCTCAGCGGCCTGGGCATGGAGCAGATGGACCCCGATG
>JBDKTH010001368.1:0-4969 GCA_039680305.1 Thermoguttaceae bacterium
GGCTGGTTCTCGTGGGTCCGGCGCGAGAGCTCTTCGAGGTACTTGATCAGCCGCTTCCAGTCCGTCTGGGGCGAATGGATCTCGAGCCACTCGATCGCCAGGTTCTCCAACAACACGTCGATCAGGCTGGGGAAGATACGAAAGTATTCGAACTGCAGCTCCTTCAGCCGCCGTTGGACGATGGAGAGGAACTTGTCCAACGCCGGGGTGAGCTTGCGGTGATTGTAGAAAACCGCCCGATGCTCGTGGACCTTGAGCGAATACCGCTCGGGCCCGCAGTCGGCCTGATACCAATGGGGCACGAGGTCGATGATCTCCGCAGCGATCTCGGCCTCGATCCTTGAGGCATGATTCGGCTCACGCGGAGAGGGTTCAACGGTTGCCATGCTAGATGCTGCGAGTAAAACCAGGGGACAGGTTCCGGTGCTGTCGCCTCCGGAGGTGAGGAGAGCCCTATTCGACCACGGATTCTCAGACGGCGATACCCCTTTTGTAGTGGTGAGGGAGTAGTCCGGCCGATTCCCCTTCGAAGGTGAGACCGCCTTTTCGTCGGGTGGCTGGTCAGGCCATCCAGCGGTCTAGGGGGAGGCCCTCATAGCCGCGGACTCTATAGCCCCCAATAATTCCGCGGCGGCAGGACTGGACCATCTTCGGTCAACGACCTCCGTTTGTGGCCGCCAGACTATTCATCTGCTATCGCAAAGGAGCATGGCTATGAACGCGGAAGCCCCCAACGAAAACGTCATCGAAGTCCGATCGCACGACGAAACACAGCCGCCCCCCGAGAGGCCGTCCGCCGAGACGCCGCCGCCCGTGGAGCCGATGTCAGTCGCCCCCGCCCGGATCGACGCCGAGACCATCCGCCATGAACTGCAGCATCTCCGGAAGGAATGGTGGTGGTTCCTTTTGCTCGGAGTTCTGCTGGTGATTCTGGGGATCGTCGCGATCGTGTATCCTACGCTCTACTCGGTCAGTACCATGATCGTGCTCGGATTTCTTCTCGTGATCGGCGGTGTGGTGACGGTGATCAGTTCCTTTTGGGCCGGGAAGTGGAGCGCCCTGTTCCTGCAACTCTTGATCGGAATCCTCTATCTCGTGGTGGGCTTCTCGCTCATGGATTCGCCGATCGAGTCGCTCCTGGTGGTAACCCTGTTCGTCGCAGCATTTTTCATCCTTGCCGGGCTATTCCGAATCGTGGTCGCGTTGCTGCTGCGATTTCCCCATTGGGGATGGGTGCTTTTGAATGGTACGGTGACCCTGCTGTTGGGCGTGATCATCTACCGGCACTGGCCCGTCAGTTCGCTGTGGGCCCTGGGGATCCTGATCGGCGTCGACATGCTCTTCTACGGCTGGACCTGGATCATGCTGGCCATGATGTTGCGAAAGCTCCCAGCCGCGGAGCGGTGAGCCGCATCTCCGACACGGACCGCGATCCGAAGTCACTGCCTGCCAATTGCCTGCCCCGCCGGACGACTCATGGGAGCGGGAGCATATCCTCGCCCTGGGACTTCACGTCGATCACACGGCCGTCGAGGATCACCTGGTAGGTGAGCCCTGCTTTGCCATGGATCACGGCCTTGCCGTCGCGGAGCGTGACCGGGAAGGGAGCGACGATGCGATGGGAGCCCTCGCGAACCACCACGAGCGAGTCGACCTGGCCGTCGAGGGCCATTCGCAGGCTCACCAGGGCACACGGGTTGATGAGCCACGGCCGGCGTTCCTGTTCCTTCAACTCGAACGAATCGGGCAAGAGCCCGGCATTGGGGCCGTCGGGGAACTGCATCTGCTCCGCGGCCACCAAGATCCCTCGGGCCAGGTGCTTCCAGTCGACCGATGAATCATAGGGTGCCAGCATCGTCAAGGCGTAGGCATACACCCCGCCGCACCATTGCACCGGCAGGCCAATCCAGAAGGGGGCGACCCAATTGGTCGCACCGTAGACGGCGATCGTACCATAGAGCATTACCGGCTCGGAGCCCCAGAGATAGACGAACGGGACGCCCGACAAGGCCCACCGCCTGGCCTCGGCCAGATACTCCGGCTTGCCGGTCAACTCGTAGCCCCGCACGTAGGCCCAGACAAGATAGGCCGAGGCCAGGATGTCGGGCGTGTGGAGGGCACACTCCCAGGTCTGCGCCCCACGCGGCACGTCAAACCGCTTCATGTAGTCCAACGTACGGCAGGCCGCTTCGAGAATCTTCCGATCGCCGCTCACTCGGGCGTATTCCAACATCGCCACCGCCGGCCGGGCACAGATCCCGTTGGCCGTGTCTTCGAAATGCCCGCGGCGATACTTGCCGTCGTAGTGGTACGAGCCGTCGGGCTGCTGCTGTTTGGCAAACTGCTCGGCCTGCCGACGCTGCTGGTCGAGCCAGACCTGGGCTCGCCCGGTGACGAAGTAGATTGCGTTGTTGGGCACGTGAGCCCCGCCCGGGACGAGCTTGGGCATTTGGGGAATCTCGCCCGAGAGCCGCCAGACGGTCGAGGCCATGTCGGCATGCGGATGCCGAGCCCAGTGTGACTCCACACAGTGGCCCCAGCCCGCCTCGGTCTTCAGCGGACCGGTAGTCAAGGCCTGAAGACACAGTTGCCGCTGCCGCTCGGGCGTGCGCGGGGCGGCAGGCAGCGGCGGCAACCCTTGTCGCTTGACCGCCCAGTGAATCGTCTCCTCTAGTGACACAGCGTCGACTAAAAGCGTAGCCTCAATCCGCTGACCCCGCAGGGCCATCCGGTGATCGGACGTGCAGTCGAAGAAGTTGGGCGTGGCAAACGTGGGCTGCAATCGCATGTCGTTCCAGGTCAAGGCGACAGCGCCGCGGTCGGTGACGTAAGCCATCAGCGGCATGGTCACCTGGAACGGATCGGGGGCGAAGCGGAGGTGCTCGGGCGTTTCAACGTCGAGCTTCGAGGAGCTCGCCTCGCCTTTGCCCAGATACTCCAAGCCAGCCAGGAGCCCTTGCTCGAGGCTGCCCAGCGCCCTCACGACCGGTCCTTCACACGGCCGGTTGCTGTCGATCTTGACGGAGAGTTCTTTGTCCTTGCCGGAAAGGGTCAACGTGATCCCCTCGCCCCGGAAGTAGATCCCGTCTTTACTCTCGACCAGTTCCAACTTCGGCAGCACGCCGTCGCAGTGAACCAGCGGAGCGAGGATCGCGGCCGGCTGACCGTTGCGATCAATCCGGGCCATGCCCCCATCACGGGCCACGCTGAGCGTGAATCCGGAGAACGGCCGGGTGATCCAATCGGTTCGCACGTCCGCGTTGTAGCAGAAGAGCGTGCGTCGCACAGTCGGGAAGCCCGAACAAGCCAGTTCGACGTTCACCGCTTCCACCGGCCGACTCTTGGGAATCGACTGTTCCAGGGTGAGACTGGCCCCGGCGGCGATCGTTCGCGGCTGGCCGAAGAGGGAGAACGATTGCTCCTTGGCCGTGCGGCTCTTCAGGTCCACGCGAACCCGGCCTGCGGCCACTTCGATCCGCTCGACGCCCACCGGCGGCAGTTCCTCGCGGACCAGGCGCAACGAGGCGATCTCCACATCGCCGGCATCTTGGCCCGGGTCGATCCGCAGATACGTAAGCGTGCCGGCAGCGTCGAGCCGGACGGTGATCTCCCGCCACTGCCCGTCGTGCTTCAGCTTGAAGCCGCGGACCTTGTCTTGGGCGACCTGCGGCGACCGGTCAGTAGCCCAGTAGACGCTCCCGGACCCAACGCCGTTCCCGCGGATCTTGAACTGCAGGGCGAACCCTTCCCCCGGCACCTTGACCGCCTGGCCAAAGTACGGGTCGTGTCCCGTGCAGCGAATCTTGAGCGAGCCCCCTTCGGCGGCGAGCACGCAGGCGTGCAAGGCCTTCCAGCCGTCCGTATCCTTGGCGAAATTCCATTGGCGGACCACCTCCGTACGGGCCGGCAGCGGCACCGGGCTGATCTGGGGCTCCTCCGCCGCAACGGAACAGGCGAGAAACACGATCGCAGGCAGGATGGACATCAGGAGGGCACCTCCGGGGAGAGCAGGCATGCGGTGGAGTTCTTCACGTGCCCCAATTCTCGATCGACGGGTGGGGCACGTCAAGTATCGCCACCAGGCGCGATTCGAATCGCAGTTCTCCCAGAATCACGGGAGCTTGTCCGGCTCGTTCGGTCGCTTGAGCGGTTCGGGCATCTGGAAGGTGAACTCGTCGCCGCTGAGATCGAAGCCCTCAAGGGACTTGGCCGCGGGGGTTTCGACCTTGGTTTCGGGTTGGGGAATCGCCTCGGCCGCAGGCGCGTGGGTCTCGGCGTGCGGTTGGGCCAGCGGACGCTTCAAGATGGCGGTCCAGGCCGTGATCCCCTTGAGGTCTTTGTTGTAGCTGGCCGTGACGAGTTCCCAGCCGGCCTTGCCGACCTCGTTCAACTCGGCTAGCAGGGTCGCCTCTGTCTGCCGATTGACAATCCGATATTCCCACATCTGTTGTGCGTGCACGGTTACCGTCTTTGTCATCGTCACGCTCCTGTGTGTCGGTTCGAGGGGAAATGCGGGGTGAAGACTCCTTTGCGAAGTTCACGACTACACGACGCATTGAGCCGGCGGACAGTCCCACCGGCTCAATGCGTGACTGCGTGCCCGGGCGTCTCGCGCCGGGCGAGGACGCTCAGACCTGGCCGGCGGCGGGGACGACGAACGGCTTGCGGTACTGCCGGGTGAGCATCGCGTTGGCCGCGTCGTTGCCGGGGAAGGTCTCGCTGGCCGGATCGAAGACCAGCGGTCCGCCGTAGCCGATCTTCACCGCCTTCACGTCCACGTCGTTGGCCGCCAGGTGCGACGAGAAACGCTCGAACGTCTCTTGGGTGTCCTCGTTGGTCTTCAGCGTGGCGAGCCGCTTCTTCGCCTCAGCAAAGGGAATCTGCTCGCCGAGCCGATAGGCGATGTTTCCGGTGTGGCACAGGGCGCTGGAGAGGTGTCCTTCGAGGATGTCGCCGCGGAGGTCCTTGT
>JBDKTH010000709.1:0-4457 GCA_039680305.1 Thermoguttaceae bacterium
GGCGTCGTCTTCCGGGAGACGTTTTCCTCGGTCGCCTCGCTGGGTACCTCCTCCAACGGCACGGCAACCCCCGTGACCTATGCAGGCCGGTCGTTCACCTTCCGCAACTCCAGCGGCTTTGCCGCCACGGCTTCTACGACGGTCACCGGCGAGTTGAACCTCAACGACTTCGCGAAAACGTATAGCGATGACTACGGCGTCCAGTCGTTCACCACGAGCTTGTCGAACCTTGGCCGCGAAGTACTCGTCGAAGGCGACCTGGGAATCGACAGTGCCGTGGGAAACGCGACCGTCGGGCTGCGAGTGGGAAACCTCGCGTTCACGTTCTTTCCCGGACCCCAAGGGACGCCGGGCGTTGACCAGGGCGAGTTCCGCATCAATCAAGTCCTCGCCAGTGGCGACTTCGGCGGCCTGGTCGGCAGCACCGACATGGGCTTCTTTCCAGGGACCGGGGTGCTGCATCACATGGCGGTCGCCGTCACGCCGGCCGAACTGCCGGACCAGTGGCAGTTCGATGTGTCGGTCCAAAGTGCGAACAGCCCCAGCCAGCAATTTCACTATCGATACGTCACCGCCGTGTCAAACTTCGATCCCTTCGGCCCGGTGGATGTCGGCTTTGTGGGATCGGAGATGGGACAGACCGCCGTCGGCGCGCCCTACACGCGGCGGTTCGACAACTTGACCGTCACCTCGCTGCCCGAGCCTGCCTCGCTGGTGCTGGTCGGGGTTGGCCTCGCCCTGCTGCCGTTGATGCGTCGGCGAGTCGCCGCTCGATAGCCGCCGCTACTTCGCCGCTTTCTTCAGCGGCACGGTGAAGAGGTAGAGCGTGTGCTTGACGCCGTCTTCCTTGGAGGTGAAGCTGACGGTCTTGTCCGGCTCAACCCCGGCGATGTCGAAATCGTGCGTCACGATCCGCGAGCCGGGGGCGAGCGTTTCCAATTGCGGGATCAGCTTCACGTTGAGATCGGGAAGCAGGTAGAGCGTTACGACGTTGGCCGGGCTCAGGTCGGCCGTGAAAATGTCTTGCTGCTTGATCGTCACCGCCTCTGCCACGCCCGCTTTCCGGACATACTTTCGCGCCTCGGCCACGCGTTCCGAGTCGATCTCGTAGCCGACGCCGCGGCAACCGTGCTTCTTGGCCGCGGTGATTACGATCCGGCCGTCGCCGCAGCCGAGGTCATACAGCACTTCCCCCTTCTTAACCTTAGCCAGTTCCAGCATTCGGTCGACCACGTCGTGCGGCGTGGGAACATAAACGACATCCGGCGTCTTGGTGGCCGCTTTGTCTTGCGCCTGGGCTGCCACGGAACCGAACAACAGACCGACCACGATCAGAGTTGCCGTGCTGATGCGGAGCATGGGAAAACCTCGGAGGTCAAAACGGGGAGAATTCGAATACGAAATACGAGACAGATAGGAAATACTCCGATTGCAAATTTCCTTGAGCCCCCTGACACAACCCGGTATCCCCTGATGCAATGCCGGCGATGGCCGGGTTGTGTTAGGGGGCTTGGTCAATAGTCTCCAGGATTTGTGACGATTGTCAGACGTTCCCTCCGGGGTACTATGCCCGGAGAGACATTCCCCAGGCACCAGTGCCTGAAGGGGGAACGTCATGAACATATTAGGCGGATTGGGTCGTGGTGGCAAGGACTGCCGGCAGGGTTTCGTGTCAAGTGCAGACGATCGCGATGCCCCTGCTGCGACTGCTGCCATTCCGACTCGATGCGGATTGCGGCGAGGAAACCGAACGGAGGCATGCTATCGCCCGGGAGGTGAACTGTGGCGCTGTTCAGGATCTGGGGAAAGAAAGGAACCGCGACCAACGGAAAGGGGAGCCCGCCGCCGGAACGAGTCAAGGACTCGCACCCCAACGCGGACGCTCGCTCACGCCCGCTGTTTGCCGACTCGGGCGTTGAGGCTCTCACCCAGGAGATCGGCCGCAACCTGCTCCAGCGGGCACGGGCCCATCGGGCGGGCATCTTCTCGTCACGGTTCTGGTCCAGTCAACTCATCGATTGGGCCATGAAGGACTCGGCCTTCAAGGTGCAACTGTTCCGCTTCGTCGACGTGTTCCCGATGCTCATCGGCCGACCAGACGAGACCGCGGCCGAGACAGCGCATTCGCCGTCCCGGGGCCTGGTGTACGACTATCTGCTCGACTATCTCCACCAGCCCGGCGTGACCGTGCCGCCGGGAATGGGACTCGGGCTGCGGGCCGGCGGGCTGGCCAAGGGACTGTTTGCCAGAACGGTCGCCAATCAGATCGAGGCCATGGCCGCCAACTTTATCGCCGGCACCGACGCCGCCTCGGCGCTCGCCACACTCCGCCAACGGTGGAGCGCCGGGATGGCGTTTAGCGTGGACCTGCTCGGCGAGATCTGCGTGAGCGACGAGGAAGCCCGGCGGTATCAGCAGCGGTATCTCGACCTGATCGCCACCTTGCCCGGCGAAGCGGCCCGCTGGCCGGCCAACCCGCGGTTGGAGACCGACCACCTGGGGCCCGTGCCGAGAACGAACGTGTCGTTGAAGATCAGCGCGCTCGATGCGCGAACCGATGCGATCGACTTCGAGGGTTCGATCCGCCGTCTCCTCGCTGCGCTGCGTCCGATGCTCGAAGCGGCCGCACGCCAGCGGGTGCTGATCAACTTCGACATGGAGCAGTCGGCCCTCAAAGATCTGACACTCGAGCTTTTCTGTCGCTGCTGCGAGACGATCGACTTCCCCGCTGGCCTGGCGCTGCAGGCCTATCTGCGCAGCGGACGCGAGGATGCCTCGCGGATTATCCGCTGGGCTCGCCAGACGGGCCGGCAGGTGACCGTGCGTCTGATCAAAGGGGCCTATTGGGACTACGAGGTGATTCATGCGGAACGCATGGGCTGGCCCGTGCCGGTGTGGACCTGCAAACGCGACACCGACGCCTGTTTCGAGCAGATGGCCGAGCAGTTCGTCGCCGCCATGCCGCGCCGGGCGGACGAAGGAGGCGTGAAACTAGCGGTCGGCTCGCACAACGTCCGCTCGATCGCCCGGGTGTTATCGCTCCTGACCAAGTACGACTTTCCCCAGTCGGCCGTGGAACTGCAAATGCTCTTCGGCATGGCCGATCAACTCAAAGCGGCCGTGCTGGAACGCGGCCTGCGGCTTCGCGAGTATGTGCCCGTGGGAAAGATGATCCCCGGCATGGCCTACCTGGTGCGCAGGCTGTTGGAGAACACGTCGAACCAGTCGTGGCTCCGAGCGGGTTTCTTTGAGAACGTGCCGGCCGAGGAGTTGTTGACGCCGCCGGAGAAAGAGGGGGCCGGGTTTGGGGTTCAGGGTTCAGGATCTGAAGGGCAACGCGTCGCAGTGTCGGAGGCCTTGCGGCATGCGCTCTGCCCAGTGGTTGGAGGGCTCGGCGAGGGCCGGGCGTTTGTGAATGAACCCGTGCGGGATTTCTCCGAGAAGGAGCAGCGGGAGCACTTCGCCGCGGCGATCCAGGTGGCCCGCGTGCCGGAAGTTCAGAACGAAGCGACCGCCGAGAATGCCGACCGAGCGATCGGCCACGCGGCAAAGGCCTTTCCCGGCTGGCGTGATGCCGACCCGCTGACGCGAGCGACGTACCTGATCCAGGCTGCGGCACGCATGCGCGACCGCCGCGACGAGTTGGCCGGCATCATGATCCACGAGGCGGGCAAGACATGGCGCGAGGCCGACGCAGACGTTTGCGAGGCGATCGATTTCTGCGAGTACTACTCGCACCAGGCGGTCGGCCTGTTTCGGCCGCAGCGTCTGGGCCGGTTCGTCGGCGAGTGGGACGAGATCTGGTACGAGCCCCGCGGTGTGGCGGTCGTGATCAGTCCCTGGAACTTCCCCATGGCGATTCTCACTGGCATGACCACCGCCGCGCTCGTGACGGGCAACCCGGCGATCGTCAAGCCGTCGACGCAGACTCGCGGCATTGCCCAGGCCATCTGCGAAGTGCTCTGGCAGTCGGGCGTGCCCCGCGACGTGCTCCAGCTCCTCCCCGGGCCGGGCGGCGAGGTGGGCAAAGCCCTCGTACGCGATCCCCGCGTGGCCCTCATCGCGTTTACCGGCTCCAAGCAGGTCGGTCTGGAAATCCTGGAAACGGCCGGACAAACGCCGGCCGGCCAGGGACACATCAAAAAGGTCGTCTGCGAGATGGGTGGGAAGAATGCCATCATCGTGGACGAGTCGGCCGACCTGGACGAGGCCGTTCTGGGGGTGCGTCAGTCGGCGTTTGGCTACAGCGGCCAGAAGTGCTCGGCCTGCAGCCGCGTGATCGTGCTTGATGCCGTGGCCGACCTCTTCCTCCGACGCCTGGTCGAAGCGACGCGGACCCTCACGATCGGCGATCCGCGGGAGCCCAGCACGGACGTTGGCCCGCTGATCGATGAGAACGCCGCCCAAAAGATCCGCGAGTACCTTGAAGTCGGCCAGCGCGAAGGCCGGCTGGAACT
>JBDKTH010000847.1:0-2755 GCA_039680305.1 Thermoguttaceae bacterium
TAGGGCCGATCGAGATTACTCGCGGGTGCCCGTTCGTCTGCGCCTACTGCCAGACCTCGCACTTGCAGGGAGTCCGGCCGCGTCACCGCAGCATTGAGACCATCGCCCGGTATGCGGGCGTGATCCGCCAGCGGGGTCTGCGCGACGTGCGGGTCGTCACTCCCAACGCCTTTTCGTACGGCTCGCCGGACGGCAAGACCATGAACTTCCCGGCGATGGAAGCACTCCTGGTGACGCTTCGCCAGACGCTTGGACGCGACGGACGTCTCTACTTCGGTTCTTTTCCCCCCGAGGTCCGCCCGGAACACGTCGATGAGGCCACCGTGGAGTTGGTCACCCGCTATGCGAACAACGACAACCTGGTGATCGGGGCCCAATCGGGAAGCGAAAAGGTCTTGGCCCATTGCGGCCGTGGACATTCCGTGGCCCAGGTATTCTCGGCCGTCAGGTGCACGCTGGCGGCCGGGCTGAAGCCGCAGGTCGACTTCATCTTCGGGCTTCCCGGGGAGACGATCGAGGACCTCAAATGCACGATGGAGGTCATCCGCGAATTGGCCTCGATGGGAGCGTTGA
Organism: Thermoguttaceae bacterium; assembly: GCA_039680305.1. Taxonomy (GTDB): domain Bacteria; phylum Planctomycetota; class Planctomycetia; order Pirellulales; family Thermoguttaceae; genus JBDKTH01. The sequence continues at coordinate 574 of JBDKTH010000847.1, forward strand.
TCCACGCTCACACGTTCATGCCGCTTCCGCAGACGCGGTTCGCCCACGAGCCGCCCGGCCAGATCCACGGGCGTTTGCGTCCGTTCATCCGGGAGTTGATCCGCAACGGCAGCCTGCATGGGGTCTGGCACAAACAGGAACGTGAGGCGAAACGGATCTCGCGATACATTCAGGACGGGGAGTTGTAGGGCGATCGCCCCTTATTCGGACTGGGGCCGCGGGTCATCGGCTTGTTTCTTCTCGCGGAGCCGTTCTTCGGCCGGAATCGCGAAGACCGAGTTCTTGGCCAGCACGCATCCGGGGCGACCCGGCACGCAGGCGGCCTGGAGCCGCATGCAAGAGTCGTTGTCCATGTCGAAGTTGGGGCACGAAAAACTCATCGTCATGATCCTTTGTAGGGCGGTGTCGAGCTTGCGAGGCCCGCCAAAGTCGCGGCATGGAAACGGCGGGCCTCGCAAGCTCGGCTCCGCCCTACTTCTCGCTTGGCAGGCTCAATCGCCCAAACAGGGTCCCACCAGGCGAGCGGCCTGAACCCAGGGATGGTTGGGCGTGATGAGCTTCTTCTTGCCCGCCACCTCTTCCAATGGCACGGGTTGGACGCCCTCGCCCCGGGCGGCGACCATCACGCCGTCGATGTCCTGGCTCAAGAGTTCCGCGCAACTGGTCCCCAGGCGGGTCGCCAGCAACCGATCGGCGGCCGAGGGCGTGCCGCCGCGCTGGAGATGCCCAAGGATCGTCAGACGCGACTCCTGGCCGGTGAGTTTCTCCAGTTGCTGGGTCAGACGCAAGGTGTGTTCGAGATGCTGCTGATGAAACTGGTCGAGGTGCTGGGAGACCTTTCGTTTTTCCACCTTCGACTTGGCCGCTTTCTTTTCCTCAAGCATGTCGTTGACCGTCTTGGCATCGTCGATCGACATGGCCCCCTCGGCCACGGCGACGATGCTGAACCGCTTGCCGGCCCGGGCTCGATCGCGGATCGCCTCGGCGACGCGTTCGAGGTTGTAGGGGATCTCGGGAATCAGGATCACGTCGGCCCCGCCGGCGATCCCGGCCCCCAGGGCCAGCCAGCCGGCGCGGTGGCCCATGATCTCGACGACGATGATCCGGTTGTGGCTCGTGGCCGTGGAATGAAGCCGGTCGATGGCATCCGTGGCGATCCCCAAGGCCGTATCAAAGCCGAACGAAACGTCCGTCCGGGCGATGTCGTTGTCGATGGTCTTCGGCAGGGTGATCACTCGAAGGCCGGATTCCTTCAGGTGCAAGGCGTTCTTCTGGGTGCCGCCCCCACCGATGCAGACCAGGGCGTCGAGATGGTGGCGGTTGTAGGTGTCAAGGATCGCGCCGGTCATGTCGCGGGTCTCGCCGCCGATAGTCATCTGGTGAGGCTTGTCGCGACTGGTGCCGAGGATCGTTCCGCCATCGGTGAGGATCCCGGAGAGCGCATGACTTTCCAGCCGCATCGTCCGGTCGTGGACCAAGCCGCGAAAGCCGTCGCGAAAACCGACCAACTCCATCCGAAACACGTCCTGGGCTGCTTTCCCAATCCCGCGGATCGCCGCGTTAAGCCCCGGACAGTCGCCACCGCTGGTCAGAACGCCGATATGTTTGAGCATGTTCCAAGCCCCCGCGTTTCCTTGTCAGATCGCCTAGAGAATTCTGCGACCGATTGTCCATAGGGCCACCCCCCGGACTTCAAGATCTCATCCGCACCTTGCCAATCCCATCGAACCTCATTTCTCATGGGGGGAATGATCATTTCGATTCCGTCCGCAAGTGCCTGTTACCTCTGAAGCGTTAAACCTGTTGAGGGGGAGAATTGTGGAAAGCCCCGAGTGTTGTGTTGCGAATTTTACGGCGATTAACCACTTCACAATTCTCTCCACTTCCATATGTTACGACTAACCGCCAAATCGCAACTCATATACCACTGTTAGGGGGATGTGTTGCACAATTCGATGTCTCCCTCTCCCTTCAGGTCATCACATACTCCCCACACGCATATACCACCTCTGTTAGATTCCGGGGCGCGGCCATCGATCCACTCGCTTGGTTAACAGGCGTCCCAGACCTGCCGATCGCTTGCGTCGCGGCCCGCACGGCGCGAACAGGGAAAGCCAACGACTGGCCCCCGGTTTGCAAAGCCAGTGCCGCTGTTGATCGAATTGCCAAAGAGCGTGAGGAC
>JBDKTH010001183.1:0-2733 GCA_039680305.1 Thermoguttaceae bacterium
GCCAAGCCAGAAGCTGCTAAACCGGAGGCGAAGCCCGAAGCGAAGCCAGAGCCGAAGGCCGAGGCCAAGCCCGAGGCGAAGCCCGAAGCCAAACCCGAAACGACGAAGGAACCGGAGAAGCCGAAGAAGAAGTCGGCCAAGTCGAATGACCTGGAGGGCCTTGACGATCTGCTCAAGTAACTTAATGCGAGAAAAGGCCACGCCGAGATAACCATGGAATTTGCTGAAGGTCAGACTGTTGGAATTGACTTGGGGACCACTTTTTCGACGATTGCCCAGCTGGACGAACAGGGCACGCCCGTAGCCCTGCCCAACGAGGATGACGAGAACGAGACGGCCAGCCTGATCCTGCTGGCCGAGAACGGTCGCGTAGTCGTCGGCCCCAACCGCACCCGTGCCGCCATGGAGGATCCCAACCGGATCGTCGAGTGGATCAAGCGGCAGATGGGCGCGAGCGACTTCAAGCGGACGTTCGACGGACGCGAGATCACCCCCGAGTTCCTCTCCGCCTTGATCCTCAAAAAGCTCCGCCAGGACGGCGAGAAGCGGATCGGCAAGATCGGCAACGCGGTGATCACCGTTCCCTATTATTTCAACGACGCCCGCCGCAAGTCGACTCAGGATGCCGGCCGGATCGCCGGCTTGAACGTGGTCGACATCATCAACGAGCCCACGGCGGCCACGCTCACCTACGCCTGGCATCGCCGGGAATTGGGCGACAGCCCACACTGGGACGGCCGGCCGCGCAAGGTGCTGATCTACGACCTCGGCGGCGGCACGTTCGACGTCACCCTCGTTCAGTACACGCCGACCCACTTCCAGGTCCTCGGCACCGATGGCGACGTCCAACTCGGCGGCGTCGACTGGAACGAGCGGCTGGTGGACTATGTGACCGGCGAGTTCAAATCCCGGCACGGCGTCGACCCGCATGAATCGGCCCAGACCCTCCAGATCCTCCGCAACGACTGCGATCTGGCCAAGATCGACTTAACGGAGAAGAAGGATGTGCGGATCAGTTGCCGGCACGCGGGGCGGGCGGTCACGGTCACGGTTACGCGCGACCAGTTTGAGACGCTGACCGCCGATCTCCTGCAGCGGACCGCCGACACGCTGCTTCTGGTGGTCGAGCAGGCCAAGCTTCCGATGGAGGAGTTGGACGCGATCGTGACCGTCGGCGGTTCGACGCTGATGCCGCAAGTGCCGCAGATGATCGAGCGGCTTACCGGACGGGCGCCGTATCGCGAACTCTCCCCCTACACGTCGGTCGCCCAGGGCGCGGCGATCCATGCGGCAATCCTCGAAGCCAAGTATCGCGGCGAACAGGGCGAGCTGGCCGCCAAGGTCCGCAAGATGCTCGCCGGCGTGAAGCAGGAGAACGTCAACTCCCACGGCGTCGGCGTCGTCGTCACCAATCCGCGCAACGGCAAGAAGCAGAACCATGTGATGATCCCCCGCAACTCGCGCCTGCCGACGGAAGCCCGCCAGGTCTTCCGCACGGCCCATCAGAACCAGGCGCGGGTCAGCGTGCAGGTGCTCGAGGGCGACGCCCCCGATCCGGCCGCCTGCTCGCTGCTGGGCAAGTGCACCATTACCGACCTCCCGCCGAACCTCGCCAAGGGCTCGCCGGTCGAGGTGACGTACGCCTTCGACGCGGCCGGCCGGATCACGGTCAAGGCCCGCGACCAGGTCGGCGGCAACGAAGCCTCGATCCAGATCGTACGTCGCGGCCGACTCGACGAGGCCCAGGTCGATGCCTTCACCAAGTTGGCCAGTGAATATAAAGTCGAATAACATGGCAAAAGAACTCGACGTCTATCGGGACTGGCTGGGGATCACGGAAACCGCCCGGCCACTGAACTACTACCAGCTCCTGCGGCTCAAACCGTTCGAAGACAACGCCGAGGTGGTCCGCGAGCACTACCGCAAGATGAATGCCCATGTGCGCAAGTACGCCACGGGCGACTTTGCGGACCAGTCCCAAAAGCTGCTCAACGAGCTGGCCAAGGCCATGCTCTGCCTGACCGACGCGCAGCGCAAACGCGAATACGACGCCTCGCTGGGACGCAAGGACCTGGGCGAAGGCCGGCGGCGCACGTTCGAAGAGGTCTTGTTGGCCAACAAACTGCTCCAACGCGAGCAGCTCGACAAGGCGCGGAAGTTTTCCGCCGCCGTGGGCCTGGAGTTGCGCGAGGCCATCCTCCAGCAGAAGATGGCCACCCCGGAAGCCGTGACCCTCGCCTACGCCGAGGCCGCGGGGCTTCCGTACGTCGAGTTGGAGGACGTTGGGGTGGATCTCGAGTTGGCGGCGAAAATCCCGCCGAACCTGGCCCGGCAGCGACACTGTGTGCCCGTGATGAGCGACGGCACCCAGGTGCTGATGGCCACCCCCATCCCGCTGATCCCCGACGTGGAAGAGGAGTTGCGGCTGCGTCTGGGGATGCCGGTCCGCACGGTCCTCTGCACGCCGGCGGGAATCAACCAGGCGCTGGCCAAGTATTACCCGCGCGATGGCGCGATTGTGGTGCCTGCGCAATCCGCACAGCGGCCCACAGCCGCCTCCGCCGCATCCAAGCCGGACCGCGAGCCTCTCTCGCCCGAGGAGCAACAGAAGCAACGCGTTCAGATCACCGCCATGGCCGGCGCCGGGACCGTCACCCTGGCGATGGTCGCGCAGAACTTCCTCTACGGTCGCCACTTCACGTTCGGCTTTTCCGCCATGGTGGCCGTGACCCT
>JBDKTH010001057.1:0-3585 GCA_039680305.1 Thermoguttaceae bacterium
GGGCGCCTATGCTCGCAACATGAGCGACCCGCCCAAGCTGGGCCGCCATCCGCTCAAGCTGAAGATGGCCGACGGCTCGGTGCGCGAGTTTGCCAAGGGGTATGGCGTGGGCTGGAAGACCGAGTACACCTTCCTGTTGCCGCGGGGCGTGTTCAAGACGTTCACCGTCTATGCCGGCAACGATGCCGAGTTGGGCACCGAGGGAACGGCCACCTTCGAGATCCTCCTGGACGGCAAGCCGGCCGCCTCCACGCCGAAACTGATCGGCACCGCCCTGCCCGGCCAGCGGTTGGAAGTGCCGTTGGGCAACGCCACGACGCTCACGCTCCGCTGCCAGTCGGAAGGGCGGCCCAATCGGGTTCACGGCGTCTGGGCCGAGCCGAAGCTGGTTCGGTAGACTCTCTCAGAAGTCCAGCAAACGCCGCAGATCGTCGATCGTTCCCTCTTTGGTGACGAGCTTGGGTTGGGCCCCGGGTTTTTCGAACACGAGATACTGCTTCTTGGCCTGGATGGGGAGCGAGACCTTGTAGGGTTTGCAGTCGCCGATGGCGGCCATGGCTCGTTTGGCGCCTTCGAAGAGGGCTTTGCGGGTTTCTTCAAACGGATAGAGCATGGCCGATTCGCAGGAGTAACCGCGTTTCGTAGCCACGGTCACGCAACTGGTCCCGAAGAACTTGTGCGTCTCCCGGCAGGCCGCCTCGTCGCCGGTGACGAGGATCGGCGGCACGCCGTAGTGACCGGCGATCAGGGCACACTGGGCCAACTCGCCCGATTCGACGCCGTTGTACCAGTAGCGGTTTTCGTGCTTCGACGACTGCGTGTGGCACAAGACGCCGTCGGGCGTGCCCATCATCGCGTGTTGGCCGACGAAGACCAGGCCGGCACATGAATCGTCGAGCCCTGGGAGCCTCGCAGGAAACGGTCGGCCGGTGATGTACTTCGCCCCCGGTTCCATCAGGTGGGGTACGAGGGCACCCGATCCGTGGCCGTCGAGCACGATGATCTCGGTGGCCCCGCCAGCCCGCAAGCCGCGGACCACGGCGGCCAGGTCGCCCATGAAGTATTCCTTGGCCGTCTCATTCAAGGGGCCCGGCTCGCGCGTCTGGGCGAACTTGTAGACCCCGCTAATCCCTTCCAGATCGGTGACGACATAGATCTTCTTCTGGGCCCAAGCGGGACTGACGCTCAGCAGGACCGCCAACACCGCCACAAACCGGAACCAACCGCGTGACACAGTAGCCGACATCGTCATGCCTCCTGAGGAATCAACCCGGGACGGAATCTCACACAGGGCCATGGCCATCAGGATATCAGAACCACGGGGGGGCGGAAAGCATTTCGTCGCCTCACCCGACGCGAAGCCGTTACCTGCGTCTGGCAAGCCACAGGGGCACGATCCCTACTCCGGCGAGCAGCAGGACCCACGTCGACGGCTCTGGGACGGGAACGGCCGTCAATTGCATCACATAACCGTTGACCGTGCCGGTGCTGAACGAGGCGGTCTCCGGGACGGCGTCCACTATGAGGCCAAGCTCGCTGGTCCATTCGGTCAGTCGGTAGTAGTTCACGTCGTTGAACGACTGAGAGCCGTTTCCGTCGCCGCGGAGATAGTAGTTGTAGCTGGCGCCGCTGATCAGGCTGGCAAAGTCGCTGGAGAGGTCGGTGAAGAAGCCGCCACGGAAAACCATGCCGTCGGTGAGATCAGCGACATTCAAGTAGATGTTGATCTCGTTGTCGGCGTCGAGAGCGGCGGCAACCGGGGCGGCGGGGTCGGTCAGGCGGAGCAGATCGTTGACACTCGCCCCGGCATTGCCATAGGCCGGACTGCCCGGCGAGGTGAACTCGAAGGCGAAGTCGAGGCCGGCTTGCGGATCGACGGACGTAACGGTGAGGATTCCCGGACTGGCTCCGGGCGAGACCAGGCCCGCGCCGCCGATCGCCGGCACGCGTCCCTTTCCGCCGAGCGTCGCTCCCGCGGCCACCGTAATGCTCGGGCTGGCGGCGATCGAGCCGTCGACCTGCATCAAGCCTTCTTCGACGTACGTCGGTCCGGCATACGTGTTCGTGGCGTTGGTGAGGATCAACGTCCCCGAGCCGACCTTGGTCAAGCTGCCGATGGAGTTGTTGTGCGGTTGGATGGCTCCGGAGATCGTCAGCACGCTGTCCGTCTCCACGCCGATCCGTGCATGGGGATGGGTCCCGTGAATGTACACGACGCCTGCCCAGGTATTCGTGCCGGCCGCGCTTCGGAGACCGACGGTCTTGTTCGATGTTGTTTCGTTGCCGAGGTACATCCCACGTGAAATCGTGATGTTGTTTTCCAGTTCCAGGGTTGCGCTGGAGTAGACGTGGACGTAGCTCGTCGTTCCGGCGGCGTTACTGTCTCGCAGGTTGAGCGCGCCGGCAACCACATCGGTGATCGACGAGAAGTTGTTGGCCGCGGTGAGGATCAGCTTTCCGCCGCCCTGCTTGCGCCAGGTGTCGGTGATGCTGAGTTGGCCGTCGATCGTCAGCGTGCTCCCCGTGTCGACGCCGATGCTGCCCTTGTTCAGACTCACGCTGCCTTGCCAGGTGTTATTGCCGCTGACGCTTTGCAGGGCGCCGCTCCACGTACTGTTGGCATAGATGCCATCGCCGTTGAGGGCCAAGGCTTCGTTGCCCACGGTGATTCCGCCCTGCAGTTGCAGGGCCGCACCAGTAGTGACGGACGTGCCTGCCGTCGTGGCCCCCAGGGCATTGGCGTGGCGGATGTTCACGCGGCCGGCGTTGATGTTCACCTCGCCGCGATACGAACTGTCGCCTTGGACGACGAGCGTGCCGGTGCCGATCTTGGTCCAGCCGGCCGGGGTGTCGCCGCTTTGGCCGATCCCTTGGGCCAGGGTCAGGCTGCTGGTTCCCTCGACGCCGATCGTCGTATCGGCCGCAAGCGTTACCGGTCCGCTCCAGGTGTTGCTGCCGCTGGTGTTACGCAGAGCGCCGAGGTCTGCGCCGGTGCCGGCCAACGTGAGCGAGTCGGCGAGGGTGACCCCGTTCTGAACCTCCAGGCGGGCACCGTCTGCGACGGTCGTGCCGGCATCGTTGGTGCCCAAGGCGTTGGCGTGTTGAACCGTGAGCACGCCGGCGTTGACATAGACGGGCGACTTGAAATTGCTGCTATTGCCGCTGAGGACGAGCGTTCCCGCTCCGACCTTGGTCAGACTGCCGGGCTTGGCGGCATTGTGTGGTTCGATCGCTCCCGAGATCGTCAAAATGCTGTCTGTGTCAACGCCGATCGCCGCATCGGGGTTGTCTTGATGGAGCCGAACAAAGCCGGCCCATGCGTTGCTGCCGCTGGTGCTCCGCAACGAGCCGGCACTGTCCGCCCCCATCCCCTTAATGTAGATGCCGTTTGATACGGTGATCCCGCCTTCCACCTGAAGGGCGGCCGAGCCGTACACATGGGCGTACCCGGATTTGCCCAGGGCTTTGCCGTGCTTGAGCACCATGACCCCGGCGCGGACGTCGGTCGCAAATGCGCCGCTGCCATAGGTGTTCTCGGCGTCCAGGACCAGCGCTGCCGTGCCATCTTTGTAGAGGGCCGAGACG
>JBDKTH010000068.1:0-1774 GCA_039680305.1 Thermoguttaceae bacterium
CCAACACCTTCCAGAACAACGGATTCTCCAGCTCCGTGGCGCGGTAGTTGATCCGGGATCCGAGGTAGAGGTGATTGGGATCGTTCTTGCGAATGGCTGCCGTCACGATGCGGTAGTAGCGATCAAAGGCAAAGGCGATGAACTCGTACTGATCGCGACGGTCGATGCGGGAGGGATCGGCGGAGCCCTTGCGCGCCACAAGCCACGCGGCGGCCGCGTCGCGCCCGGGCTTCAGGTCGGGATTGCTGGCGTCCAGGGCGAGGTAGCGGTTCAACAGGTCGGCCGGGCACTGGATTTCGTTGTCGGTCATGTAGCCGAGCAAATACGGGTCGTCGGCCGTCTTGGCCAGGTCCTTGGCAAACCGCTCGCAGAACGGCTCGAAGTCCGGATGAAAGACGGGCATGCATTTGTCGATGAATCCCAGGGTGCCGGAGGCGGGCACGTTGAGCTTCTTCTCCTTGGTGAAGGTGAACATGAATCGCTTGTTCAGCACCCAAACCTTCGGCGCGTCGGTCTGCGCCAGTTCCGTAACCAAGCGGCCACTGCTCAGCCCGTTGAACCCGGCGTTGCGAAGGTCGGCGGCCAGACTTTGCGCCCAGTCGTCCTTCGAACCGAAGACTGCCTTCCTGTTCTTCGGCTCGTTGACCGTGTTGATGCCCACATTGAAGAATCGGTAGCCTTCGGGATCGATCAGCCATTGGCGCCCGTCGATCTTCTTGACATAGAAGAAACCGGTGGCCTTTTCGCGCGGCCAATCCATGCAGCCGCCGAAGCGATCGAACTGCACGCGGTCGGCCACGGGCTGATAGCCGGCCAGCCCTTTGAGCGTTCGCGTCGGATGCTGGCGCCAGGGCTGGCTGTCGCTGGGGCTGCTGTTGTGCGTTTCGACGATCACCGTGCGGTCGCCGAAGTCTTTGGTGACGGGACGGGAGAGATCGTAGTTGGCTTTGGTCTCTTCGTACAAGGCCTGAACATCCTGGGCCGACAGGCCTCGGGCGTAGATTCGCAGTTCGCCGAGGCGGCCCCGGAACGATGGTTTGCTGCCCCCCAACCCTTGCCCCATGAGCAGCGGGTGACCGTTGGGCACGACGCGTCCGGTGGCGGGAGCCTCGGCGACGGCCGCCCCGTTGACGTACAGGCGCACCGTGGCGCCGTCGTAGGTCGCGGCCAGGAACGTCCAGGTGTCCAGCGGCAATTCCTTCGGACTTTCAATCAGCACCTTGGATCTGGCCTTGTTCTCGAGCCACATGCCGTAGACGACCCGCTGCTGATTGGCGTACATCCCGAACACCGGCGTGGTCCACTCCTCGCGGACATGCGGGATCCCGAACAACACCGCGTAGTTTCCCAACTTGACGGGCTTCACCCAGATCGAACTGCTGATCGCCGTGGCCGGCAATAGCGGCGTCTTCTTGGCGATGGTCACACACCCGCCAAGACAATCGAACTCCAGCGAGGTGCAGCCCTTCTCTTGCCGCAATTGGCCGTACTCGATCGTGCCGTCGTTTCCGCTGGCGGAGCGGTCTTTGACGGTTCGGCCGTCGCATTGGTCGAACTGCCAATGGCCGATCAGGTCACCGGCGGTTGCGGGCACACGGCCCAGGCTGACGATCAAAGCGAGGACGAGCAGGATTCGGGACGGTGCGGACATTATGGGCGTCCTTGGGTCGTTCTACATGGGTGAAGAAGCTGTAGGGCGGTGCCGAGCTTGCGAGGCCCGCCAGTCGACTGCCACGGATCTGGCGGGCCTCGCAAGCTCGGCACCGCCCTACTT
>JBDKTH010001055.1:0-1692 GCA_039680305.1 Thermoguttaceae bacterium
GTAATACGGCGATTGCCGCAGGCAGGTGCAGGGATAATACGTGGTCGGCTTTGGGGAGGGCGGCTCCGAACCTTTTGAACATTGGGTTGAAGGGCGACGATGGCGATCACGTCTTCCGGGGCCAAGAGCCTGGCCGCACTCGAAGGTCGTTCGGGTGAAGCCAGCAGCGACCCTGTGGTGAGGCCGACGCCAATCGACGATTAGCAGTAGGCCCGGAACCGTCGCTTCAGGCCGGAGACGACCTTCGGCGTCCAGGTGGCCAGGAATGCCGCCCGCAGATCCTCGGTTGCCCGTTCTTCGGCCAGCAGCAGTCCCTCCAAGAACACCCTCTGCTCGGCATCCTCGGACTTCGACCGCCAATCCTGGAATAGAGTTTTCGCCGTGGCGTGGTCGTTGACAGTTCCAAGCAGGTCTTGGAAGAGCGTCACCTGGGGATAGAGTCTCTTGCGGAAGGTCGAGTCGAAGGCCACGGCCACGATCTCCATCGTGTACCGCAGTTTCTTCGTGCGGATACGAAGGGCATGGAGCGCTTCGTCGCTGGAAAGGTCCGCCTCAGCGGCCTTGAAGAACTTCGTGACGACCGGGGCGAGGAACTCCGGAGCCTGCCGTCCGAACCGCCGTTTTCCCTTGCCGTGGCGGTGGGCTTCGACCTTCCGGACCAACTCCTCGATCTTCGCTTCGAAACCATCGGCGACGATCTCTTGATAGGCTACAACGGCAGGGCCCTGGGCGTCTCGACGTCGGGCCTGGATCTGCGCCAGGATTCTGGCCGGGATACCGCCACCGTGAGAAAACCGCTCCGCCATCACGTCCCAATTGCGAGCCTCGTCAGCGGCGAGGCGGATTCGCCGCAAGCGGTCCCGCAAGGGAGCCATCTCGGCGTCGTCGATCACTCCGGAAAAGACCTTCACGGCTTCCACGGCCCGTCGCACCGCAATCCGGAGCCGATGAACATGCTCGACATCCTCGTCGCTCTTCTCGGCGGCGAGCGGAAGGGTGTGGGACACGGCCTTGAGGCGGGCGTCGAGCACCCGGCCTGCCACTTCGTACACGGGCTGATTCGGGGAGAGCCCGGCGATCCACTTGCTGTCCGCCGGGACTTCGGTTGGGCTTGCTTCGAGAAATTCTGGTTCGGTCATGGCGGCTTTCTCCCTCAATTGGTCTTGGGGAAAGCTCCGTCTCTGGGGTGGCCGACTCTTTCGGCTCGCACGGTGAGTTCACCGTTCGCTCATTATTAGGACTGCTGTCTGGCCTGCCTAGGCCCGGCCGCCCGAAAGATCATCTCTATTGTTAGGATTATGTTAGGGTCAGGAAAGGCTTCCACCCACCAGAAGCATTCTTTCTGGCGGAAGGCAATGACGTGGGTTGGCGGCCCTTGTTCGTCCGCACGCTCTTGCGGCCCGACTGACCTGCGATATATTGAAGGTTCTGTCCCACGGGCCCCCTGCCCTGGCCTGCGGGACCAAGCTCCGCCCGGCGAGTCCCTGCCCCGCTCGCCGGGCTTTCTTGTTGTGTTGTGTGGCGGGGCCATGCAACATTCTTCGCTGGCCGGGAAGTCTACCAACCTTCCATTCGTAGTGTGGAGGGCATGCCCGAGGAATCGCAGCTTCAAGGCTTCCTCGATTGTTTAGATGCAAGGACTATCGTGCAAGTCCGAGAGGCTTTGGCCCTGAGCAACCTGTCTTCACCTCC
>JBDKTH010000514.1:0-1797 GCA_039680305.1 Thermoguttaceae bacterium
GACGCCACAGAAGCATTGCCAGCACGCACTTAAGTCCTTATTCTCCAACACCCCCTGCTAGCTGATGCATAATGTTGCGGAGGGAGAGGGAATCGTTGCCTTGCGTTTTGAGGTTCATCCGGCGGAAGCCGACACGGGGACCGCGAGCACGGTCCCCATTTCCCACGGGGATGCTTCTTGAGAAGGATCGTTTTGCCAAAGATCATGCGGCGAGCCTGTGGCTGCCAGGCTTGAGTCTAACAGATCGGCTGGCCCAGTTTCTACTCTTTCTGGCCACGAATCGGTTCCACCCGACGTCTGAGCAGAACCCCTCTTTGGGTGGGCAGCAAAGCGGTTGACAGACCGGATGGAAGCGACGAGACTGACGCTTGTGGGGTGGGAAGACGGCGGGGGCTTGGGCAACTGAGCCGCAGGGCCTTTGGTTGACGAGCAAACGCCAGGGAGTGATAGGATGTGGCTGAAGCGGTGTCTCGTGGTTTTGGGGCTGAGCGTGGTGCTCGGCTGCGGAAGCGGGGAGCGAGTCCAGTCGGTTGAGCCGCCGAAGAACCAGAGCAAGACGGTTTTGGAGTCGGTGGCCCAGACGGGCATTCTCAACAGCGGCATCATGGTCGTCAAAGAAGAACTGGAGCAGATGAAGGCCACCGACGCCGCCAAGGCCGAGGGCCTGCTCAAAGACCTCGACCAGTTGGAAAAGATGAAGGGCGCGGCCCAGATCAAGACCAAGGCCAAGGAGATGGCCGCCAAGCTCTGAACGAGTTATGGGATTCGGGCGGAATGGATTGACCGCGAAGCGGTCGAGGTGCCACTGGCGTCCCGCCAGTGCCCTTTCCGTACAACCGGGCTTGCACGTCGCCTTTCCCCAAAACCTTCCTCGATCGGCTCAACCCCGTGCCGCCGCCGGCCGCAAGCTCGCTTCGGTTGATGGCCTCCGGGGGCAGCCGGTGCGTGCCGAGCTTGCCTGGCCGGCCGAAGCACTGGCAAGATGCCAGTGCCACCCGGCGGTCGCAAGCCGGCTTCCTCCGGTCGCAAGCGACCGGGCTAAACAAGAGAATTACCTCACTGGTGGTGTATTCATGCGAGGGGATTAGCCCACCACCCTCACTTGTAGAGTATTGGCAAAATGTTTGACACGCGCGGAACAACCAAGGAAACTGAAGTTTAGGAATCGAGAATCTGGCTGTTACGGCAGGCCGATAAAGGCTTTGTCGAACGTTGTCATTATCTTGTCATCGCTGGTTTGTTTTGCCATTTGCAGGAGGTGCAGCCATGTTCCGACGTCGTGGTTTTACGCTGGTTGAACTGCTCGTCGTGATCGCCATCATTGGAATCTTGATCGCCCTGTTGTTGCCGGCCGTCCAGGCCGCGCGCGAAGCCGCCCGTCGCAGCCAGTGCACGAACCATCTCAAGCAACTGGCCCTGGCTTTCCACAACTATCACGACACGCACCGCAAGTTCCCCGCCTATCAGTACCCCGTGGCCGGGGCAAGTTCCTGGTTGGGCCACGGTCCGTTCACGATGATTCTGCCGTTCATCGAACAGCGGCCCGTGTACGACAAGGTCAATTTCACGCTGGCCTGGGATAACGGGAACCAACCCAACGCCACGAAGATCGAGACCTTCATCTGCCCCAGCGACATCGCCTACGCGGACCAGAGCCGACCGGGCAACAACTACGCCGTTTGCGCCGGAGGACGCGTGAACCTCTACGATTCGGGAAACCCGAATGAAGCGAGCGGCATCTTCGTGCGCTATCGCGAGTCGGGCTTCGCCGACATCCAGGACGGCTCGTCGAACGTC
>JBDKTH010000299.1:0-3323 GCA_039680305.1 Thermoguttaceae bacterium
GGCCGTCCCGCCGGCGATTGTCGCCCTGTACTTCTTGAAGCTCAAGCGGCGCCCGGGCGAGGTCCCCAGCACCTATCTCTGGAAGCGGTCGTTTGAGGACCTGCGGGTTGACTCGATCTGGCAGCGGCTCCGTCGCAATCTGCTGTTGTTCCTGCAACTGTTGGTAGTGTTCCTGGTGATGCTGGCCGTGTTGCGGCCGGGCTGGCAGGGGGCCAAGCTGACGGGGAACCGGTTCATCTTCCTTGTCGACAATTCGGCCAGCATGCAGGCCACGGACCAGGGAATAAACCGGCTCGAAGAGGCCAAGCGCAAGGCCGGCGAGCTGATCGACGGGATGACGTCGGGCGACGTGGCCATGGTCGTCAGCTTCGCCGATGCCGCCCGGGTCGAGCAGATGTTCACCGACAACCGTCGCGAGCTTCGCCGTGCCCTGGAATCGATCCGCCCCACGCCGCGGCGGACCTCGCTTGCCGAGGCCTTGAAAGTGGCCTCCGGGCTGGCCAACCCCGGACGCCAGGCGTACGAGATCACCGACGTCCAGGTGGCCGAAGCCATGCCGGCCACTCTGTTCATCCTCAGCGACGGAAATTTCGGCAAAATTGGCGGTTTCCCGTTGGAGAATCTTCACCCCGTCTACACGCCGCTGGGACGGGCCGAGGCGAACAACGTCGGGATCGTGGCCTTCAGCGTGCGCCGGCACGAAACCAAGCCCGCGCAACTGCAGGCCTTTGGCCGGCTGGAGAACTACAGCGGCAAAGAGGCCTCGGTCAACGTGGAACTGCTGCTGGACGGCAAACTGATCGACGCCGATCGCCTGTCGATCGCCGCCGGCGAAGCCCGCGGGGTCGCGTTTGACCTGAATGCGATGGACGCCGGGGCGCTGAAGCTCCGGATCACCACGCCGGACGATCTGGCCTTGGACAACGAGGCCTGGACGGTCGTCAATACGCCGCGTCGGGCCAAGGTGCTTTTGGTCACCCCGGGCAATGAGCCGCTGGAGTACGCGCTGAACACGGACTCCGCCCGGGAGTTGGCCGAGATCACCGTCGATACGCCCGCGTTTCTCGACAAGCCTGCCTACACGCAGCAGACCGAGGTAGGCACGTTCGACCTGATGATCTTCGACCGTTGCCGGCCGAAGAAGATGCCCCAGGCCAATACGCTGTCGATCGGCGGCGTGCCCCCGGTGGAAGGTTGGAAGGCGGAGAACCGCGTGGCAAGGCCTCAGATCATCGACGCCGATCCGGTCCACCCGTTGATGCAGTGGATCAACCTGGGCGACGTGACCCTGGCCGACGGCACGCCGCTGGCCGTCCCGCCCGGCGGACGCGTGCTGATCGATTCGCATGCGGGACCGATGTTCGCGGTGGCCCCCCGAGATCGGTTCGAGGACGCCGCGTTGGGCTTCGTGTTCGTCGATCAGCAGGTCAAGGAGGGCAAGGTCGAGCACTACATCGGCACCAACTGGCCGATCCGACCGAGCTTCCCGATGTTTGTTCTCAATGTACTGGAGTACCTCGGCGGCGGCCGCACCGTGCTGGAGTCGGCCATGCTTCAGCCGGGACAGCCGATCACGCTCGACAATCCGTTGCCTGGCAAGCCGCTTCAGGTCCGCACGCCCCAAGGGCAGACGATCGAGCTGAACGATGCCAAGCAGGGGAAGGGCAACTTTGCGGCCACCGACCAGTTGGGCGTCTATCAGGTCCGCGCGGAAGGGAAGACGGTCCAGCAGTTCGCCGTCAACCTGTTCGACGGCTCGGAGAGCAACATCCGGCCGCGCGAGAAGCTCGACATCGGCCCGGTGACCGTGGCCGCTCAGGCCTCGGGCTGGAGTCCGGCCCGGCGTGAGACCTGGAAGTGGATCTTGCTGGTCGGTTTGGGGGTGCTGCTGGTGGAATGGTACATCTACAATCGGCGCGTGTACCTGTAGCAAATAAGGAACCCTCTATGCCATCGCGATCGCCCCTGCCGGAACTCTGGAAGATTCCGCCCGTGTTTCGCCAGCGGATCCGCGAGAGTATTGGTCGGCAGCGGGTCATGCAGGCCGACGGGCATGTGTTGCTCGTGCTGCACGCTCCGCCCAAGGCCAACGAACATGAACGCGCGGCCCGCTTCTTCTGGCGTTCGCCCGACGGCTCCTGGCAGTCGACCAGTGGAGCCGGCATCGGGGCGCTGCAGAAGCATCTGGCCGAATATGACGGCATGCTGCAGAAGCTCGACCAGATGCAGGACGATGCCGAATGGGCCAAAGACTTCCTCGAAATCCTGCAGCAGATCGCGCCGCTTCGCCGGTCGACCCGCAATCTGTACGAGACGCTCCAGGAAGCCCGGGAGATCGTCAGCGAGGACAACGACCTGATCCTCTGCCGCGATCAGGCCTATGCCCTGCAGCGTCGGGCGGAGCTGATCGAGAGCGACACGCGGAGTGGGCTCGAATGTGCCGTCGTGCGCCGGGCCGAAGAGCAGGCGGAGAGCAGTCAGCAAATGGCCGTCGCCGCCCATCGCCTGAACCTGCTGGCCGCTCTCTTCTTCCCCATTGCCACGATTGCGGCCGTGTTTGGGATGAACTTACGGCACGGCCTGGAAGGGACGGTCTACGATCCCTGGCTGTTCTGGCTGATCGTGTCCGGCGGCCTGGCCCTCGGAGTGTTCTTCAAAGGGGCCGTCTGTGTGCCGTCACGCCCGTCAAAGTCGCGTGCTGGCAACGACGAGTTCGCCAGTCTTCGGAAGCTCGACCGAGCGTAGGGCTACTTTCCTTCGACCAGCAACACGGCCTGACGCGGGGCCAGCGAGAGGCGAAGCTTGCCGGCCTCGACCTCGGCCGTGCGGGCTTCGCCAGTGGCCGGATCGAGTTGGTGCCACGGCTTGGCCACGTCAGCGGTCAGTTGCCCTTGGCAAGGCTCTTTGGCCACATTGACCACCAGGAGGATCCGGCGACCCTCACGCACGAATTGGCCCAGCGCGATCCGTTCCGACGCGGGCGAGAGGCGGTGGGCGGGCTGGATCGCCTCCAGGAGCGTGCGGTAGTTCTGCCGTGCCGGACGCTGGTCGGTTACGATCCGGCCGCCGGCCTTGCGGAACTGCTCGACGACGGCCGCTGCCGCTGGTGGAAGCTCCACGTCCTCCGGTAGAACAAGGGCCTTGAACGCCTGACGCTTGATCGCCAGCTTGGCGTCCGGTCGGACCGTGGCTTGGGCCAGGAACTCGTGATCGATGAGGACGAAAGGCATCGGGTTGCGTTGGAGCCCCTGACCCAACTGGTTGAACGACTGGACGATCCGCTGGGCCCGCGGCGACTGGGAGTCCAAACGCAGCGGGGCGGC
>JBDKTH010000678.1:0-4755 GCA_039680305.1 Thermoguttaceae bacterium
CTGGGCGTGTCGCTCGACGATTCGCTCGAAGCGTTGACCGAGCGGGTTCCCAATCTCGACCTCAAGTTTTTCGCCACCGCGGTGATCCTGCAGCGGCAGACCGGCGGCGACCTGGCCGAAATCCTCGACAAGATCGGCGCCTTGATTCGGGAACGGTTCCAGATCTGGGGCCAGATCCAGGCGTTGACCGGGGAAGGCCGCTTGTCGGGAATCGTGCTGATGGCCCTGCCCGTGGCGCTGTTCGTGGCCATGTATTACCTGAATCGCGAGTACGTGATGGTGCTGTTCACGGACCCGATGGGCAAGAAGATGCTGGCTGTGGCCGTGTTCTTGCAGATCCTCGGGGCGTTAATGATCCGGAAAATCGTCAATATCAAGGTGTGAGTTAGCCGTGTTTCTCGCCCAACTCGTCGATTTCGGAAGTCTCGTGCCGGTCGCCCTCTTCGGCATGTTCGCCGCCGTTTCCTGGTGGGTCCTGGAACTGGTGGCCACGGGCAAGTCCCGTGCGCTGGAACGACTGGATGAACTGAAGAATCCTCACGCCCGTCGCTCGGAGAGTGAACTGGCGGCCCTGAGGAAGGCCGACACGATGACCAAGGTCCTGCAGAGGGCCACGCCCGCCTTGGCCAGGCCGCTGGAACCGAAAAGCGAGCTGGAACTGAGCAAGCTCCGAAGCAAGCTCTCCAGCGCAGGCTTCCGCAGCGAATCGGCCAGCAGGGTTTTCCTCGGCCTGAAGTTTCTGGGCATGATCCTCGGCCTGGCCCTCGGTACCGGGGCCTTTGCCGGCTTTTCCGGCCTCAGCCAGAAAACGCTGTTTTGCGGGATCGCCGTCGGCGGGTTCTTCTTTTACCTGCCCAACGTGGTCATCTGGTTCTTGGCCAAACGCCGCATGGACGGCATCTTCCGCGGTCTGCCCGATGCCTTGGATATGATGGTCGTCTGCGTTGAGGCCGGGCTCGGACTCGACCAGGCAATGCGCCGCGTGTCCGAAGAGATGCGACGCACCTACTGGGTGATCTCCGACGAGTTCGGGGTGGCCAACTTCCAGTTGCAGATGGGCCGGCCCCGCAACGATGTGCTCCACGAACTGGGCATACGCACCGGCGTGAGCGACCTCCGTTCCCTGGCCGCGGTGATCATCCAAGCCGACAAGTTCGGTTCGAGTATCGCCCAAGCCTTGCGTGTGCAGAGCGACTCGATGCGAACCCGTCGCCGCCAGATTGCCGAAGAAAAGGCGGCCAAGACGGCCGTTAAGCTGATCTTCCCCCTGGTGTTGTTCATCTTCCCCGGGATTTTCGTGGTCCTCGTCGGCCCGGCCGCGATCACCATGGTCAATCAACTCTTCCCGAACATGGGCGGCGGATGATCGAGGATAGGGACGAAGGACCAAGGATGAGGGAACGCTTCGGGGCGTAAGCGTCGGGAATGAATAGTCAGAGAGGGGGGGCGGAAATCCTTGCGCTCAGGACTCTCGTTCGCGATCATCCCTCTTCAGCCTTCTGTTCTTCTGGATTGTGAAGCTGCGCAGGCGGCGCAAAGGCTGCCGGGCAGTCAAACAACTCCTCGCTCGTCTGATAGACGAATGCCGATATTCCCGGACAGGCCATGGCCGATCTTCTCGGCATGCCTGTCTTGACCGGTCACCGAGACTCCGCACCCCTGCCAAGCGCCGAGAAGACTGCTGGACGAAGCCGTCAAGGATGATCCTATCGGGGGAACAAGCATGTTGATGCGTCGGTTTTGGATGCTTCTCGTTGCAGTGGGTGGGCTGTGCTGCGCGGCCCCGGCCGAAGGGCAAGTTCTGGAGAGCATTGCCCGCGACTTCAAACGCAACAATAGCTGGCCCGACGCGTTCATGGGGGCGGATCGCCAAGCGGTTCGAGCCCCATTTGTGATCATGGTTCACAATGGCTGGCGACGTCAGAACATCTTGGGCGAGTACCACTTTAAGCCCGATAGCGGCGAGTTGACCGAGGCCGGGAAGCTAAAGGTCCAGTGGATCATGACCCAGGCCCCCAGGCAACACCGGACGATCTTCGTCCACCAGGCGCAAACGGCGGAAATGACCGCCGCCCGGATCGAGACGGTCCAACAGTTGGCCGTGCAGATGTCGCCCAGCGGGGAACTCCCCCAGGTTGCGGAAACCCCCCTCAATGAAGCGGGATGGTCCGCTGGTCAGATCGACCGGGTTAGCCGCGACTTCTTCGAAAAGACCGCTCCGAGCCCACGTCTGCCGGCAGTCCAGGCCGCTGGGAGTGGTGGTGGTGGCGGGCAGCCATAGCCAGGGAGGGCGCCGCCGGACCGTCAATGGCGTGTCGGGCGACAGTCCCCTCGCAATCGGTAAACTCCACGAAATCGCTCCAAAGCGCCATTTCGGTTTCAGGACCGGTGGATCTGCGGTCGATTTAGCAAGGGAAGTTCCGGGTTGGCCGGGTCGACAGGGATGTGCTGCGACCCTATGGGTGCGATCCTCCGGACTTAGGTAGACAGGGAGGTTTCCTGTGCGCAACGGCTTTCTTTGTCTCTTCGCGACCGCATTGATTCTCGGCAACGGGGGCGGTCCTTTGGGACCAGGTGGAGCGTCGAGCGTCCAGGCGGCGCCGAAATCGGAATCCTCTTCCCCGTCGTTTGGCCAATCGATCAGCGGTGGCTTCAAAAGCGGCGTGAAGAAGTTGTCGGATGCCTTCACCCCGGAGCCCTCGATCAAGGCGCCCGACGATCCCGTTTCCCTGAGCACCAAGGCCAGACCCAGTCCCGAACTCTATGTCTCCATGGGGCAACTGGCCGAACAGCAAAACAAGCCGGACGACGCCGAGCGGCGCTACCAAGAGGCCCTGAAGCTCAATCCCAAACACCTCGGTGCCCTGGTGGCCTACGCGCGATTCAAGGATCGCCAGGAGCAGTTCGACGAGGCCCTTCGGCTCTACCAGCAGGCGGCCAAAACGCACCCGGATCAGGCCGTGGTGTTCAACGACCTCGGGCTCTGCTACGCCCGGCACAAGCGGCTTAACGAGGCATTGCCCCACTTGGAGCGGGCGGTTCAACTCAAGCCCAAGGAAGTCCTCTACCGGAACAACCTCGCGACGGTCCTCGTCGAGTTGGGCGATGTGGATCGCGCGTTTGAGCACCTCACCGCGGTCCACGACGAAGCCTCGGCCTACTACAACCTTGGCTACCTGCTCCAACAGAAAGGCCGCACGAATGCCGCCGTCGTTTTGTTCACCAAGGCCTTGGAAAAGAACCCGTCGATGACGGAGGCCCGCCTCTGGCTGGAGCGGTTGGGCGGCACACCGCAGCCCCCGTCCCCGCAAGGCGTTCCTCAGACCGTGCAGCGCTTCGATCGCGGGACAGTCGGCGTCGACGACCGTTTCCCGCGGCGAACACTGCCGGCCACGACCGTCCTGGCCCCGGGAGCCTCCGAGACAACGGTTCCCGGGCCGAACATGTCGCGATGGAACCGCCCGCCAGCGCCGGCCCCCGGCCGTGTGTTGCCGTCGGACAATCGGGTCGAAGACGCTCCTTTGCCGCCGCCGATGCCGTCGAGCGAGGGCATGATCCGAGGACAAGACGTCAGTGTACCAGGTCCCGAGATGGCGCCGCTGCCGCCGAGCCGCCCCCTGCCGTCGCCCGTGCATCCGCTTCCGCCCGTCGTGGATGTTGTCCCGGAACCCTAGGGCCCGCGAAGCGAACTCGCCTCGTACCGCCTTGGGTCAATGGTGTTTCGTCATCCCTTCGACATCTGACTCTTCGACATTCGCCATTCCGGACGCGTCGCGGACGCTGTCACGCCGTTTGACGAACCAGCATAGGCCGGCGGCCAGGGTTGCCAGACCGTGAGTGAATGCCGCCCAACGGTGGGGGCGTCCGGTCGAGCCCAGCCGTTCCATGCCCTGGAGCGTGCCCGGCGCGGGAAACTGCGACGGGAAACCAAGCTTCTCGAACGGCACGCTGGCCAGGTACAGCCAGCCCGTGCCGCCCGCTTCGATCTCCCCGTAGATATGGTCGACGTACCGATCCGGCTGGGCGGCGATTCGCCGCCGGGCCTCGGCCAGAAGCGCGTCGCGCGGACCAAACTGGATCGCTCCATTGGGACAGGCCTTGGCGCATGCGGGAACATGCAAACTCTGCGCGTAGCGCGTTTGCTCCTCGCCCGTCAACGGCTTGCCGTCAAGCTCCGCGGGAATCGCCGCTTGCTGACGCTCCAGGCAGAAGCCACACTTGCGCACTAGCGGCGTGACCTTGTCCCAGTAGTCGATCGTCGGCACGCCAAAGGGGCAGGCGTCGATGCAGGCTGCACAGCCGATGCACTGCTGCGACTGGCACTCGACGATGCCTGTCTTCGTGCGGTAGTAGACGCCCGGGGCGCAGACGTTTGCACAGTACATCTCCGTGCAGTGCAGGCACTGGTGCTTGACGAAGACCCACTGCGGCCGGCCAGCGTCCTCCTCCAGCTCGTGGTAGCTGATGTAGGTGAACGTGCTCGCCGTGTACTTGCGTGGATTCTGGTACCCGCCGGCCACGGCAAAGAACTTGTGCTCCTCGCCGCCAAGGCCATTGGACTGCTTGCAGGCCACCTGGCAGCTGCGACATCCCGTGCACCGCGTCGTATCAACCAGGCAGCCGATGCGCATCATTCGAGGTTCCTCTACAAAGCATTCTTCTCAAAACGCTGCTGCTGATGGGTTTTGACAATCAAGATCGGTAATCAAGGTAGGGCGGTGCCGAGCTTGCGAGGCCCGCCAGATCCGTGACAAC
>JBDKTH010000656.1:0-3047 GCA_039680305.1 Thermoguttaceae bacterium
CCCGGACGACAAGGCCCTCCAAAAGGCGATGGCCTTCGTCTCCCGCTGCCAGAACCTGGAGAGCGAACACAACACCACGCCGTTTGCCAACAAGGTCAATGACGGCGGGTTCTACTACACGCCGGTGCTCAGCAAGCAGGACGACGAGCGACAGACGCCCAACGGCGGGCTGCGAAGCTACGGCGCGATGACCTATTCCGGCCTGAAGAGCATGATCTACGCCGGTCTGACCAAGGACGACCCGCGCGTGAAAGCCGCCGTCCAGTGGATCCGCACGAACTACGATGTGAAGAACAATCCCGGCATGGGCGAAGCGGGATTGTACTACTACTATCACACGTTCGCCAAGGCGCTGAGCGTCCTGGGCGTCGACGAGCTCGAGGACGCTCAGGGCGTGAAACACGACTGGCGTCGCGAACTGACCGAGGAACTCGCCCGGCGGCAGCAGGAAAACGGGTCCT
This sequence comes from Thermoguttaceae bacterium, assembly GCA_039680305.1. Lineage (GTDB taxonomy): Bacteria > Planctomycetota > Planctomycetia > Pirellulales > Thermoguttaceae > JBDKTH01. The sequence continues at coordinate 462 of JBDKTH010000656.1, forward strand.
GGGTCAACACCAACATCCGCTGGATGGAAGGCGATCCCAATCTGGCGACGGCATTCGCGCTACTGGCGCTCTCTTACTGCCAGCCGACGGCCAAATGATCTGGCGAGTCGGCCACCAGTCGCAGCAGGGGCATCCGGCGGTCGGCCGTTTGCCGAGGGGAATCTTACGGGACAGAGGTCTGGGAAATGCGTTGGATACGAGCATCCGAGCGTCGCGGCTTTACGTTAGTGGAACTCCTGGTGGTGATCGCCATCATCGGCATCTTGATTGCCCTGTTGTTGCCGGCCGTGCAGGCCGCGCGCGAAGCGGCGCGGCGAATGTCATGCACCAACAACCTGAAGCAGTTCGGGTTGGCGATGCACAACTACGCCGATGCCCACCGGATGCTGCCCAACTCGGGATGGAACGATCCCGCGGCAGGGTATCCAACGGACTACTCGCCCCAGGCCAAGCTGCTGCCATACTGTGAACAATCGAACCTTCACCATCTGATAAACTACAGCGTTCATCCGGGCGGGAAATTCGGCCTGGGCAATTTCGGCATGGCCGAGCAACTACGCACGATCGCCGGCACGGTCATTCCGATGTTCTTCTGCCCGAGCGACCCGGAACCGGCACTCCACGATATCACGTCAGGGGCAGCGACCTTTCCGTGTGCCGGCACCAACTATGCCTTTAACGGTGGCGACGGCACCAACAGCGATTTCAACATGGCCACCACGACCGACAAGGGCGGCCTCTCCTGGACCGGCGCGGCGGTCGGGTTTCACTCGATCACCGACGGCCTGAGCAACACGTTGGCGTTCACCGAATCCCTGCGAGGCTCCGGGATCACCTGGTCGGAAGCATCGACGCCGGACACACAACTCTTCTGTGCCTCTCCCTGCTCCGCCGCGGTGGCGGCCGCCGCCGACAGTGGCGGACTCTCGGCCGTGTTGCCACAGGTGACCGGCTGGCACAGCCGACGGCTGACGACATGGCTGGAAAGCGGGCTGCCGAATGGCCCGCTGATGAATGGCCGGTTCACGCCGAACAGCCCGGTTCCTGACCTGTCGAGCGGCTCGGCCAAGCTGACCGCCGCGCGAAGCCGTCACCCGGGCGGCGTCAACGCCTGCCTCTGCGACGGCAGCGTGCGGTTCATCTCCCAAACCATCAACCTGACGACGTGGCGTGCCCTGTGGACGCGGGCTGGCGGCGAAGTGCTTGGCGAATTCTGAGAAAGGAACGTTAGCGAGATGAGTAAGGCGAGCAATGCGGCACCTCCGTTGCAGGTGGAGAACCTGGCCAAGCGATTCCGGCAAGGGGCGACGACCGTCGAGGCGTTGAAAAACATTTCCTTGACCGTCGTGCGCGGCCAATTCGTGGCCGTGATGGGGGCCAGCGGATCGGGCAAGAGCACCTTGCTCCACGTGATGGCCGGGCTGACGCGACCCGACGAGGGACGCATCCTCGTCGACGGCGACGATCTCTCGGCGATGTCCGACTATCAGCTGACCCTGTTCCGCCGGCGGCGCATCGGCCTGGTGTTCCAGGCCTTCAACCTCATCCCCACGCTCTCCGCCCAGGACAACATCCTCCTGCCACTCCTGGCCGACGGGCTTGGACCACAGTCCATGGACGGGCGACTAGACAGCCTGTTGGCGGATCTCGGGCTCAGCCAACGCTCTCGCCATCACCCCGACGCGCTGAGCGGCGGCGAACAACAGCGAGTGGCCATCGCGCGGGCCCTGGTCACCGATCCGGCGATCATCCTCGCCGACGAACCGACCGGCAGTCTCGATTCGGTCACCGGGCAAAGCATCTGCCGCCTGCTGCAGCGGTTGAACAAGGAGCAAGGGCGGACGATCGTGGTCGTGACCCACGAGCCGGCGGTCGCCGTGTGGGCCGAGCGGATCGTGGTCCTCAAGGACGGGCGAATCCTGACGGAATTCCCCACGGCCGACTTCCACGATGCCCAATCGCTGGCCGCCCACTATCAAGACATCGTCGGCGCTGCGGCTACGGCGGAGGTGCGCGGATGAAGATCGCCTGGAAGCTGTCGCTGGCCTATGCCTGGCGTCATCCGGCTCGCATGTTCCTCACCTCGCTGGCGATGGTCGCCTCGGCGTGTGTGGTGGTCTGGGTGGTGAGCGGCTACGACGCGATGGTCTCGCAGTTTGGGGACCGGGCCTCCGAGTACCTGGGACGTTACGACCTCTTCGTCGTGCCCGATTCCGCGGAAGAGTCGTTCGTGCCGGCCGACCTGGTGACTCTGCTCCGCTCCGACCCGGCCGTTGCCGAACTGGAGCCTTCCTTGCAATGGTCGGTCCGGGTGCAAACCGACAAGCCCGGCGCATCCGGCATGGGGAGCCCGGGCATGGGCGGCCCGGGCAGCGGTAAACCAGGTGGCGGCCGCGGCATGGGCGGCCCCGGCGGTGGCAAACCGGGCAGCGGTGCTCCCGGAACTGGCGGACCAGGCTCAACCGGCCCCGCGGGCGGCCGCGGAGCCGCAAGCGTAGGCAGTCCAGGCGCCAGCCAACCGATGGGCGGCGGGCGGGGAAGAAGTCCGTTTTTCACGGCGCCCAAGCTCGTTGGCATCGATGCCGA
>JBDKTH010000786.1:0-6894 GCA_039680305.1 Thermoguttaceae bacterium
TCCGGCACGGAGAGCGTTCTGTTGGCCACCGGAATCCTCGGCGCGACGGTCATGCCCCATGTGATCTTCCTCCATTCGGCCCTGACGCAAGGCCGCATCGTGACTCGCAACCCGGCCCAGATGCGACGCTTGTTCCACTATGAGGTCATCGACGTGGTGATCGCGATGGGGTTGGCCGGACTGATCAATGCGGCAATGCTGGTCATGGCGGCCAAGACATTCCATGATGCCGGGCTGGTTCAAGTCGACGCGATCGAGAAAGCCTACATGACCCTGGAGGAAGTCCTGGGCCCGGCCTCGAATATGGTCTTCGCCTTGTCGCTCTTGGCCGCCGGGCTGTCGAGTTCAGCCGTGGGGACGATGAGTGGCCAAGTCATCATGCAGGGCTTTCTGAACTACCACATCCCGGTCTGGCTGCGTCGCGGTGTGACGATGGCTCCGGCCCTGATCGTGATCCTCCTGGGGCTCGACCCCACGCGCACGTTGGTGATCAGCCAGGTCGTGCTGAGTTTCGGCTTGCCTTTTGCCATTATTCCCCTGGTCCTCTTTACGCGACGCCGGGACCTGATGGGCCCCTTGGTCAACACCTGGATCACTACGCTGTTGGCCTCGATCGTGGCGGTCCTGATCCTGGCGCTGAACGGATTCCTACTCTATCAGCTGCTCCTGGGAGACTAGGCGATGCTCAAACGCCTTCTGGTACCACTCGACGGAACTCGCCTGGCAGAGACGGTGTTGCCAGTCGCCGCCTCCCTGGCCGAGAAGGCCGGGGCCAGGATCACGCTGCTGCACGTCCTCGAACGAGCCGCACCGGCCAAGGTCCATGGCGAGACACACCTCACCTCGGCCGAAGAGGCCCAGCAGTATCTGGAGCGAATTGCTCGCGAAAGCTTTCCGCCCAGTGTGCCCGTCGACTGGCACGTCCACCACCGGCCGATCGCCGACGTGGCGCACAGTGTGGCCGACCACGCCGACGAACTGGAGCCGGACCTGATCGTGATGGCACGCCACGGCCATCGCCATTTCATGCAGTTCTTCTTCGGCTCCATTCCCCAGCAGGTCATCCGGCAGACGCCGACCCCGGTCCTGCTCGTGCAGCCGAAGGCCGATCACGCGGTCCCCGCGTCGTTTCAGCACGTGTTCGTGCCATTGGACGGCCAACCCGAGCACGAAGTCGCCCTGCCTCTGGCGGCCGAGATCGCCCGTCTCTACGAGGCCACGATTCGCCTGATGATGGTTGTCCCAACGCGGGGCGCCCTGGCCGGTTCCACGGCCGCGGTGGGCCAGCTCTTGCCCGCCGCGACCACGGAAGTCCTCGACCTGGCCGAACAGTCCGGCGTGGAGTATCTGGCCCATCACCTCGAGGGGCTGCAAGCCGAGGGCGGCCACGCCGTGGCCACGATTGCCCGCGGCGATCCGCTCGACGTCCTGCAGCACACGCTCCAGGAGAATGGGGCGGACCTCGTGGCAATGGGCACGCACGCCGCTGCTGGGACGCAAGCCTTCTGGGCGGGAAGCATCGGCCAAAAACTCCTCGACCGCATCCCGGCCTCCTTCCTCCTGGTCCCCGTGTCGGCGACCGTTCGATAGTTCGCGGGGGTTTGCGGCCGGTGCCGTCCCGGAGGTAAACTGGAGACGTCGCGAGCATGTCTGCTGCGGGGGACGCAATCGAACGAGGAGGGATTTCGGCAATGATTCGATGGACACATGTCGCTTCGATGCTGCTCGGCGCCATAGCGATCGGCCAGTCGAGTTCAACCGCTACCTCTGCCCAGCGGCCGAACATCCTGTTTGCCATTGCCGACGACTGGTCGTACGGCCATGCCGGGGCGTACGGCTGCCGTTGGATTCAAACGCCCGGATTCGACCGCGTGGCCCGCGAAGGCCTCCTCTTCACCCATGCCTATACGCCCAACGCCAAGTGCGCACCGTCGCGGGCGTGCATCCTGACGGGCCGCAACTCGTGGCAGCTCAAAGAAGCCTGCAACCATGTCCCCTATTTCCCGGCCGAGTTCAAGACCTATGCCGAGGCCCTTTCCGAACACGGCTACTTCGTGGGGATGACGGCCAAGGGCTGGGCGCCGGGCGTGGCTAACGATGTCCAGGGCAAGCCGCGTCAAATGGCCGGCAAGCCGTTCAATCGCCGCACGGCTCCGCCGCCCACCGCCGGAATCGGCCGCCTCGACTACGCGGACAACTTCGAAGAATTCCTCAACGCCTCCCCCAAAGGGCAGCCCTGGTGCTTCTGGTACGGCGGGCTGGAACCGCATCGCGCCTACGAGTATGGCACGGGCGCGGCCAAGGGCGGCAAACGGCCCGCCGACATCGACCGCGTGCCCGCCTTCTGGCCCGACAACGAGCCAGTCCGCAACGACCTGCTTGACTACGCCTTCGAGGTCGAGCATTTCGACCGCCACCTGGTCCGCATGCTCGACCTGCTCCAGCAGCGGGGCGAGCTTGAGAACACCCTGGTCGTGGTCACCTCCGATAATGGCATGCCATTCCCTCGCGACAAGGGGCAAGCCTATCACGATTCGAATCACCTTCCGTTGGCCATCCTCTGGAAGCAGGGGATCAAGGAGCCCGGACGGATCGTCGACGACTACGTAAGCTTCATCGACCTCGCGCCGACGTTCATCGATCTGGCCGGCCTCGCCTGGCAGGAGACTGGCATGGCACCGTCCCCCGGCCGAAGCCTGACCGACCTCTTCGCTTCGCCGAAGTCCGGCCGCGTCAGTCCCGCCCGCGACCACGTACTCGTGGGCAAGGAGCGTCACGACGTCGGCCGGCCGCAGGATTGGGGGTATCCGATCCGCGGCATCGTGAAGAATGACCTCCTCTACGTTCACAACTTCGAGCCGGGTCGCTGGCCCGCCGGCAACCCCGAAACCGGCTATCTCAACTGCGACGGCGGCCCGACCAAGACGGAAGTCCTCAAGGCCCGGACCACCCCGGCTCAACGCCGGTATTGGGACGCCTGCTTTGGCAAACGGCCGCAAGAGGAACTCTACGACCTGAAGACGGATCGTGACTGCCTTGTCAATCTGGCCGACCGTTCCGAGTATCGCGGATTGAAGGAAGAACTCCGGCACCAATTGTTCGACGAGCTTCGCGCCCAATCCGATCCGCGAATGCTCGGTCAAGGACAACTGTTCGAACAGTATCCCTATGCCGAGGAGCGAACCCGCAACTTCTACGATCGCTACATGAAAGGCGAACCGCTCAAGGCCGGCTGGGTCAGTCCTACCGATTTCGAAAAGGCGCCGCTCGACTGACTCGTTTCGTCCCAAGCATGAAAACCAGCATGAGATCCCACCCGATGATTACTACTCTGCTTCGGTTTAGTTGCCCTTTGATCGCGACGATCCTCTTGACGACTCTGGCGACGGCTGCCGAACCACCGGCCTCCAACCCGGATCGCGTTACCGTCCGGTTCACCGAGACGGAGGCGGTCTACACCAATCCGGGCAAAGGCTGGATGACCTTTCAGCAGTTCCCTTCGCGCACGCCGAGACTCCCCTGTTCGGTTACCTATTTCCGTCTGAATTGGCAGGACCTGGAGCCGACCGAGGGCGACTATCGCTGGAAGCTGCTCGACGAGCCGATCAAGGCGTGGGAAAAGCACGACGTACGCATCGCCATCCGCCTTATGGCGGCCAATGCGCACACCAAAGACTACTACTGCTCCCCCAAGTGGCTCTTTGATGCGGGCTGCAAGTCGTACGACTATGTTCGGGGCGGAACGGACACCATGGAAGGTGGCCAGCGGATCAAGCGGATCGAGCCCGACTACAGCGACCCGATCTTCCTCAAAAAACACGCAGCCCTGATCCGCGCCGTGGCCGCCCGCTACGATGGGCACCCGCGGGTCGAGTTCCTCGACATCGGGTCCTACGGCATCTGGGGTGAATGGCACACTCCCAATGGGAAGCCCTGGGAGGTCCGTCGCCAAATCATCGACATGTACCTCGACAGCTTCCACAAAACGCCCCTGGTCTCGATGTCGGACGACGCCGAAGCCCTGGCCTACGCCCTGGCCCATGGCACCGGCTTTCGCCGCGACGGTGTCGGCTCCCCGTGGCACGAAGCCAACTGGATCGGCTCGAAGAAGTATGCCAAGGTCAAGGGCTTTGCCGACCAGTGGAAGCGAGCCCCCGTGGTCTTCGAGTGGTACGGTCCTTACGACTTCCTCCAGCGTCGCCAGTGGTCGTTCGATCGGGCCATCGATTTCCTCCTGGCCAACCATGTGACGTTCATCAACGACAATATCGGAAAGGTACCCGACGCCGAGTGGCCCAAGCTCCAGAAGCTCGCCCGGCTTTCGGGTTACCGATTCGTGCTGCGGGAGATCTCGCATGCCCCACGGATGGCTCGCGGCGCCACGTTGCCGGTCGAGATGCAATGGTCGAACGTGGGCGTGGGGAAGCTCTACCGAAAGCATTGCCTCGTGCTCTATCTCCTCGACAAGGACGGCAAGCCTGCGTGCACCCAGCAGCAAGTAGGGGTAAATCCTACGGCGTGGCTCCCCGGCAATCACCACACGCGAGGCGAACTGGCCGTGCCCGCCAATCTTCAGCCCGGGGAGTACATCCTCGCCGCCGCGCTCGCCGATCCCGACACTGACCGCCCCGCGATCCGACTGGCGATCGACGTGCGCGAGGAGGGTCGAATTCATCATCTGAGCCGTCTGCAAGTCGAGTAAGGGCCCGCGAAGAAATCACTTGTACAATTGACCGGCCACTGACAGCATTACTGTCGGTGGCTGCGAAGCCCGCGTTCAAATTGCTTCTCCATCGCGGGCAGAATTGGGGTTTTACCATCCGGGCTCATCGTTTACCCTGAGGCCTGTTGAGCATCTACGAGAATTCGCCACACTTTGGACCGAGCAGATCAAGCTGTGGCTTCGTAGAATAGTTGGTGAAGTGTCTGTCGCTCCTGCCAGACAAAAGGCACCCTCCTGAGCGACATGCACTGCATGCAGTGAAGAGCATCCCCTTCGCCATCGAAACCACCACGCTAGGTTCTTTACCCCATGCGAAGGGGCACGTCGGCGGCGCGACGACGCCAGCTGCTGGGAGAGCAATCATGGATCGAGTCTCTTCGGAGGCCCTGTTTGGCGAATGAGAAGAGGCGGACCCCTTCTTGGCGGAACGCCACAATCGCAGCAGACATTCATCCACAATCGCGCTGACGAATTCCTGGGCGGCATTGACATCAGCGATGGCCGCGTCATCGTGTTGGATTCACAAATGAGGGGGTGTTTTCGCCTTGGGTAGCACAGGAGAATTCCTGAGAAAGGGGATGGGAGAATCCCTGAGAAAGGATCGAGTCTTGAAGAAGGAACGACACATGCCGGCATGCCGCCTTCCCCATTTCGCGGCGATCGTGACCTGGGTGTTCTTGCTCGCTCTGGGAGTCGCTGCTAGCGCTAGCACGGCCCATGCGAAGGACCTTTCGATCCGCTTGCCGGATGCCGCGGAGCAGGGATCGTTCAACGTGGGAACCGCGCAAGCGACCATCAGCCGCATGCCCGATGCGGGCGCGGATGGCCTTGTCTGGAAACTCGACTATGTTGTCCCGCAGGCGACCACGGCTGGGGTCTGGGCTAAAGGATTTTCCACCGGCGTGGATGCCAGCACGGCCGATTTGTTGCGGCTGGGCGTCAAGCCAACCGATCCGGCTCAACTCCGCCAGATCGCGGTGGCGGTCGAACTCAAAGGGACTGCAGGCACGCAGCAGATCCCCTTGAAGCTTCTTGCCGGGTGGAGTTTCACCGACCAGCCCGTGGACTGGTCGACCTTCGGCACCCTGACCGAAGTCGTCATTCTCGTCAACCCGACCGGCAACGATGGGCCGGCGGCCGGGACGCTCTCGATCGCTGGGGGATTCGCGCGACTCCCCGTACTGGAAAAGCTTAGCGCGCTCGTCAGCATCCGGGTCTCGGGCGTGCTCTTGATCAGTCTTCTGGGAGCCCTGGTGACGGCCTTGCCGGCAGTCCTGCCGCGTGCCCCTTACGGCCGGCGGTGGCGAAACTACCGACCGGCAAAGCTCCGCGCAACGGCCAAACAAGCCCGAGCGGCGATCTGGTTCCATGGTCTGAAACGCGACTTTGTCTATGGCACGGCGACCGTGTTCATTGCGGGGCTCGTGTTCGGCATCTATTCCCTTGGCAGCACGAGTGGCCTGGCGGCCGGCGGGTTCGCCTTGGGGGCGGCTGTTTTGGGCGCCGTCGCCGCCGACTGGCTCAAGTTCGGACTCACCGACAAGCACCTGACGTCCGCCGAAGTCTTCCAGGATATGTTCGTCTCGGGGCTGCTGGCGGCCTCGGCCAGTTCGATGCAGCTATTGCAGGCACCGACGACCTGGTCGGAGTTGCTCCTGTTGAGCAGCCCCGTTGCGGCGGCCATTGCACTGGTCTATCACGTGGCCAACGCCTACCGGCTGGCCGCCTCCGGCCGGCATTTGAGTCCGATCGCCGGGGCCATGATCCTTGCGACTCCCTACGTGGTCGGCTCGCTGCTCTTGCTGGAGTCCACCCGTCTGGTTGAAGCCCTGGGTGTGTCGCTGACCGCCGGGTCGTTGGCCGCCTCGCCTGCGATGCTTGCCGCGCTGGGCCGAGTGCTCGTCGTGTTCGGCTTCAATGAACTGGCAGCCAACGGCCTCAGTCTGGCGACGAAACGCACGCTGCTGCGGTCCGTCACGGCGCACCTCTCGCTGTTGGCCGTGGCGATTGGAGTGGTCACCGCACCGTGGATCGCGGCGTGGGACTCCAGTGTCACGGTCGCCTCGTTGCCCGCCGGGCTCCGCCTGATTGCCACCGTCGTGACGACGATCCTGTCCCAGGCCGGCCTCTGGGCCGAGGTCTACCTCATCACGGGGATGCTCCTCGATGCG
>JBDKTH010000999.1:0-10151 GCA_039680305.1 Thermoguttaceae bacterium
GATCGATGAGTGTTTTGGGAGGGGCGATGTACAAGCCCATTTCCGGAAGAACACTGGCAAGATGCCAGTGCCACCCAACGGACTACTTTTCGGCGGCCAATAGCAGGAAGGGCGGGCGTCGGGCGTCGTCGAGCAGGTCCGGACGTCGAGCAAGAAACTCCGGCTTGGCCTCCGGTTCGAGCAGGCGGCGAATCGAGAAGCTGGCGTCGATCAGCGTGTTGACGTAAGTTTCCACGGTGCGGTGATACTTGATCACGCCGTCGACAAACCATCGGGACACCCGCAGGCCCTCTTCCCGATAGCGGTCGACAGGCCAGTGCCGCCGGCGGCCGCTGGCGTCGCGCTCCCAGCCTTGCAGGAGCGAGGTGCAGATCGGATGCTCCACGGAGAAGACGAATCGCCCGTTGGCTTTGAGGCCTCGATGGATTCGCCGGAACACGGGGCAAATGTCTTGCACGTAGTGGAAGCAAAGGGACGAGACAATCAGGTCGAAGCGGCTTTCCGGGATCGCGTAGTCTTCCACGGCCTCGTGAACAAACCGCACGTTCGGCCGGTCCACGCCCCTTCGGGCCTCGTGCAGCATCTTCTCCGAGATGTCGACTCCCGTGACCTCGGCGGCGCCGTCGCTAACGGCCCAAGCCGCGAATTTCCCAAAACCGCATCCCAGATCGAGAATCACCTTGCCGGCCAGCTCGGGCAACAGGCTCCGGAACGCGGGTTCCTCCAGAACCACGTTCAGCCCTTTTTCCTCGCTCCGCAGATTCTGGTAGCCCTGAAAGAAGACCGGGTTGTCGTAGATATTCTGTTTCATCGGTAACCTGGGATGCACGCCAAACGGCCCCGCTGTGCGGAAGTCTATTCAGCGTAACGCCTTCCACGGTGCGGACAAGAGCCCTCCGGAGTTTGCCGATCGTAGGGGTCGTGCCGGCGGTCCTGTGGCACGTTGCGATCCGTTGGCCGCGGCCCCTGGAGTGTGGCATGGTATAGGGGGCGAGTAGGGAACCATTTTGCGATGTGCCGGTTGGACCTCGTACAACTCGAATCGGTCGAACAGATCCGCGGCGTGGCGGCGGACTGGGACCGGCTGTGGACTAAGAGCGAGGCGACGCTGCCGACCGCGCGGGCGGAACTGGTCGCCCAATGGCTGGAACACTTTGCCCCGCAGACCCGCCCCCGGATCTTGGCCGTGGAGCAAGACGGCCGGATGGTGGCCGCGTTGCCGCTGGTCGACCACCGCCGCTGGCGAGCGCTGACCGTCGGCGACCTGACCTGGAACTACTGGTCGCCCAATGGCGAGCTTCTGCTGGATCCGGCGGCCGATGGCGAGGCGGTGCTTGGCATGCTGGCTGAAGCGATCCGCCGGCTCGACTGGCCGCTGTTCTGGCTGGAACTGGTGCCCCTGGCGAGTTCGCGCTGGCAGACACTGCTGGCGGGACTGCGGGAGCAGGGCATGTCGATCGACGTGCGGCCGCACTACGAGATCGGCCAGGTGGAACTGGTTGGCCAGTTTGCCGAGTATGAAGCCCACCGTCCCCGGAGTCTTCGCCGCAACCTGCGCAAAGACATGCAGCGGCTGGAGCGAAACGGGCCGGTCGAACTGGAGGTTTTTTCGCAGTTCTCGCCCGACGAGGTTGAACCGCGGCTCCGGCGAGCCTTTGAGATCGAAAACCGGAGTTGGAAGAGCGAAGCCGGGTGCCCGGTGCTACGGACGCCGGGGATGCTTGAGTTTTACGTGCGCCAGGCGCAACAGCTTGCCGAGTGGGGCGCTCTACGGGTGGCTTTTCTGGAGCATCAGGGCCGTGCGATCGCGTTCGAATTGGGCTGGGTGGCCAAGGGTGTCTATCATTCGTTCAAGGTGGGATTCGACGCCGACTACGCCCGCTACGGCCCGGGGCATCTCCTTCGACACCGGTTGATCGCCTGGCTCTTCGAGCAAGCGGATGTCCAGGTGGTCGATTTCCAAGGGCCGCTGACCGAGGCCTTGGCCGGCTGGTCGACCCGGACGTATCCGATCGGCCGGGTTTTGGCCGGGCAGCCAACTCTCAGGGGGCAGACGCTGATGGCCGGGTATCGGGCCGTGGCCCCGCTGGTGCGATGGTTGCGGGGCACCCCTAGCGGTTCTCAAGATGCAGTGGTATCCTTGCCAAATTCCGAGGACCCCAGGGAGCCTCCACCGTTTGGCGGGGATAATCCACCCTGGCGTCTGCAATCGCCCCTGACACCTCATTAGCCTGATCGCCTGACTCATGCCCTCTCCGCGTGCTGCTGTGTTCGATATGGACGGCCTGATGTTCAACACCGAGGACGTCTATTATCAGGTCGGTTCCGAACTCTTGCGCCGGCGGGGATGCGAGTTCAGCCGGGAACTGAGCGACGCCATGATGGGCCGGCCCCCGCAGCCGTCGTTCGAGGTGATGATCCAGTGGCACTCGCTGACCGACACCTGGCGCACGCTGGCTGCGGAGTCGGAAGAGCTGTTCATCAGCCTGTTGGACGAGTATTTGGCGCCGATGCCCGGCCTGTTCGACCTGCTCGATCGGCTGGAGGCGGCGGGGATTCCCAAGGCGATCTGCACGAGCAGCAGCCGGCGGGTGATGACGGCAGTGCTATCGCGGTTCTCGATGGAGCCCCGTTTCCAGTTCACCCTGACCGCCGAAGACATTGTCCACGGCAAGCCGGATCCCGAGATCTACCTGAAGGCCGCCCAGCGACTTGGAATCAAGCCGCAGGAGATGCTGGTGCTGGAAGATAGCCAGGCTGGATGCCGAGCGGCCGCCGCGGCCGGGGCGTTTGCCGTGGCCGTGCCCGGAGCCCATAGTGCCAAGCATGACTTCTCGGTTGCTAGCCTGGTAATCCGCAGCCTGGGCGATCGACGGCTGTACGACGTGCTGGAATTGATGCCGAAATAGTGCCGCTCAGGCGGCGATCGGCTGGGGACGGGTTTGGAGGCGGGCGCGGAATCCGCTTTTGGCCTGCTCGGCAAATCGGGCAAGCCCGTCGCGCACCAGCGGCATGGCGGCTCCCAGATCATAACGGGCGCGTTGCGTGTTGAGCGACGTCTCGCCCAGTCGCGTCTGCCGGGCAGCGGTCGGGGGAAGCTCTTCCGTCGGCACCACCGGTCCCTTAAGGCCACAGGCCATGGCCAACTCGACCGCAAAGCGGTACTGGCTCGTGCGTTCCGCTCCGGCGATGTGACAGATGCCCTCCAGACCTCGCAGATAAGCCCGGTAAACTAGGGCGGCCAGGTCGGCGACCAGGATGGGGGTCGCGTGCCGGTCGGCAGCCAACGGCTGAAAAGCACCTTCGGCCAGGGCCTGCCAAGCCTGTTCGGCGAAGCCGGGGGCCGCGCCCGCCGGGCTCCAACCATAGGCGTGGGTGCGGACGATCAAGGCCGTCGTCTTTTGCAGGGCCCGTTCCACACGCAGGGCCGCCTGGGCAAAGGGATGCGACTTGGTCGTGGGGGCCTTTTCGCAGTGGAACATGCGCGGACCGGTGAACACGGCGTCGGTGCCGATCACCGTCAGGCGGCCCTCGGCCTGGGTCGCCAGATCGGCCAGCAGGCGGCAGGTTCGCGCCTCGGCCGCGTGGTCGGGACGTTGGTCGGGCACATCCCAACTGCTTTGGGCAAGCGGGCCACAGTGGATGATCCAGTGCGGCTTCGTGTCGCGCACCACGCTGGCCAGCGTCTTGCTGTCATTGCTCGCGCAGCGAGCAGTCTGGCACCCCTCAAGCGACACGGCCAGCGAATGGTGGAGCCCCACGACGGCGAAGCGGTCGGCCAAGGCCAGCGCCAGATTCGCGCCAACGATCCCGTCAACGCCCGTCACAATCAGCCGTTCGGGTTGGGAAGTCCTCACTCGCGGATCGACCATGTTTTCAAGCTCTCCTGGGCCCCAGATTAGTCGGACGATTGTAACGGTCCTCCCCCGTTCGGCCAAGAGCAGTGGGGGCGTGGGGAGGTGGGCGTAGGGCGTGGGGAAGGCTGAGGCGCGACACATCCCCACATCCCCTCGCCCCTCGCCGCGCTTGACGCCCGCTGGCGGAAAGTGTTAGACTGGCCACAGATGCCGTACCCGGCTTCCACGGGATGGGAATTGGGGACTAGACAGGAAGGTCACAGTGAGCCGGACTCTGAAGACACTCGGTGTCGTGGACGCGTGCTTTAGCACGGACCGATGCCGCCGCCTGGCGGCCCGCAAGCTCGGCGGCAAGCCCATGCTGGAATGGGTCGTGCGCCGGGCGACCGACTGTCAGCAGTTGGACGGGGTGATGGTCGTCACCCGGGACACGCCGGAGAATCGCTTCGTCTCGAACCTGGTCCCGTTGGATGTCCCGGTCTATCTGGGCAGCGAAGCCGATGCCCTGAGTTGCATGGCAGCGGCCCTGGAGACCTATCAGGCCGAGGCGATGGTGCGGATCTGTGCCGACTGCGTGTTTGTCGACCCGACGCTGATCGACCGGCTAGTGATTACGGCCCAAGCCCAGGCCGACTGCGACTACGTCGGCTATTGTTCCCGGGACGGGCGCCCGGCGATTCTCTCGCCGGTGGACGTCTACGGGGAGTGGGTCCGCACGAGTGCCTTGCGCAAGGCGGCCCAACGGGCGACCGCCCAGGCGGACCGCGACGTTCCGACCCGCTATGTTTATTCCCACCCGGAAAAGTTCAACGTGCGTTCCCTGCCGGCCCCGTCCCAGATCGATCGGGACGACGTGCGTCTGGCCGTCGCGATCGAAGAGGACTGGGACCACACGGTCATCATTTTCGAGGCCCTCGGGCCCGAGCAACTCGACTGGCAACGGATTGCCGGATTGCTGGATCAGCATCCAGCCCTACGTCAACGGATGGCGGACCTCAACCGCGTCCATGGCAAGGGCTAGGGCGTCGCTCCGGCTGACACGAAGGAAAGGACTTCCACGCATGCATCCCAAGCTCACTCGACCGGTTCGTGGGCTGTTGTTTGACACGGGGGACGTGTTGTACGATGCAACCGTGTGGCGGCGTTGGCTCCTCCAGTTGTTGCGGCGGATTGGCCTGTATACCAACTACCGCAGCTTCTACCACATCTGGGACCACGACTTCCTCGTCGATGTGAACTGCGGGCGGCGTCCGTTCCACGAGGCATTCCAGGCCTTCTTGCTCTCGGCCGGGCTTTCCCGGGGACAGATCGACGAGATCCAGGCGGCCTGCAAAGCCCGACGCAACGAGTGGGAATCGACGGCCCGGCCACTGCCCGGGGTGAAGTCGACGCTCGGCAAGCTCCACGCGGCGGGGATTGTGATGGGGGTCGTCTGGGACTCCGAGCATACCGCCTCCGAGTTGCTCCAGCGGCTGGAGCGGTGCGGCATCGGAAGCTTCTTGCCGACCGTCGTATCGTCGCTCGACCTGGGGCACGTCAAACCAGAGTCGATTTGCTACCTGACCGCGCTTCGGGCGATGAATCTCGCCGCGGAGGAAGTGGCCTATGTGGGCCACGACACCGGCGACCTGGCCGGCGCCGCCCAGGTCGGCATGCAGACCATCGCCTTCAACTTCGACCACGACGCCCAGGCCGACGTGTTCCTCTCTCGCTTTGAGGAGTTGGTCGAGTTGGTGGCCAATCAGCCGCGTTACGCGGCGGCCGGATAAGTATCGTGAAACTGCTCGTCGCTGCCCGAGAGGCATTGGTTGATCACAACGAAGCTCGTCCCGCGTCGGCCGTGCTCCTGGAGGGTTCGTGGCCCAAGGGCGGACGCTCGCTGGACGACGCGATCGACGCGCGGTTCCACTGGATCGACCAGGCGGCCGTCTACTGGGCCGAATGCCTGGACGAACTGGCCCCCGCGGACCATCTGTCGTCGGAGTTGCCGGCCTCGGCGGCCTGGCTCAACGCGCTGCCGCTTCGCTACTACCTGGTGAAGCTCTTGCGCGTGGTGGCCTATTTCACCGAGGTGCAGCCGCTGGCGGCGACCGACGAGGTGGAACTGCTGGCCCAATGGGGACGCGACAAGGACTACGCCGACTTGATCGGCCAGCTCTGCGAACACGCCGGGGCCGCGCTGCACGTGAAATGGAGCGATCAGCCGGTGGCGCCCGGAGCGGCCTTTCCGGTGAACAGCCGATGGCGTCGCGCACTGGCCCGGCTGGGCCAATGGCTGGAGCCGGCGGCGACGGGCGGCTCGTCGCGCGTCGTGCTCTGCGGGAATCCCCGGCTCCTGGACCCGGTGGCCGAGGAACTGCATCGGCGCAACGCCCGGCTGTGGTGGCTCTACGATCGCTTTGCCCTCGGGTCGTGGCTTCGCTGGCGCGCGCG
Organism: Thermoguttaceae bacterium; assembly: GCA_039680305.1. Lineage (GTDB taxonomy): Bacteria > Planctomycetota > Planctomycetia > Pirellulales > Thermoguttaceae > JBDKTH01. The sequence continues at coordinate 6,291 of JBDKTH010000999.1, forward strand.
AGGCGTGGGACAATTGATCTGCGATTCCAGCCAGGGTCAGGAGAACCGGCTGTTGGTGCCGGGGATCGAACGGGTCGAATGCCAAGGGGTGGACCTGGCCGGCCCGCTGCGACGCTGGTTTGCCGAACGGCTGGCGACCTCCGGAGCCCGACAGACGCGGATCCTCGAACAGATCGACGCCAGTTTCCGCCGTCTACGGCCTGATGCGCTAGTGCTGGACGAAGACGCGACGCCATTTGCCCGGGCGGCCGTGGCGGTGGCGCGGCAGCACGGTGCAACGTCGTTTGTCGTGCAACATGGGGCCCCGTGTTGCCAGTTCGGATTCGCCCCGTTGGCGGCCGACCGGATCCTGGCTTGGGGACAGTCGTCGGCCGATCAGTTGGTACGCTGGGCCGTGCCCGAGGAACGGATCGACCTGGTCGGTTCGCCGCAGCACGAACGGCTGTATCAGACGTTTGTGGGTCGCAAGGGGCTTTCGCAATCGGAATCGGGGCGGCACGCCCCGGCTCTGAAAGTGACTCCGTCGAAACGCAAGCCGCGGATTCTGCTGTTGGCCACGGTGCCGCCGCGGGATGAGCGGCCGGATGCGGCCTGGCTGCACATGACCCGGCGGGCCTATGCCGACATGATGCGAGCGGCGGTGGCGACGATCGCCGAGATTCCCCGGGCACGGCTGATCGTGAAGCTCCATCCGCGAGCGCCCCACGACCCGATCCTGAAACAAGCCCTGGCGGATCATCGTTGGCTCAAAGCCCGACTGGTGCGCAAGGCATCGCTGGAGCGTTGCCTGCGCGACATCGACTGCGTGGTGAGCTGCGGTTCCAGCGCGGGGATCGATGCGACCCTCGCCGGACTACCCGTCGTCCAGCTGCTGCCGGCTGGCTCGGGTGAGGTGTTGCCGCATGACCAGTGGGGCCTGGCCGGCACGGCACGCAGCGCCGCCGAGTTGAAGGTGCTCGTCGGCCAGGTGCTCTCCGGCGTCTGCCCGCCGGCGGCCGATCCACGCGTGTTTGGCGATCTGTCCGGCTCGGCCGAGCGGATTGCCGAGGCCGTTCTGACCGCCCAGCGGCGACCGTCGCCGGAAACGCCCGTTACAGCACCCCGAGGAACCGGCCTGCTCCACCCAGGGCTGATGCATGATGCAGAACCCCGCGAGTCCAACGCTTGAGCGTGGCACGGATGCCGACGCCTGCGTGACCAATGCTCGCCACTCCACGCCTTCTGTGCCTGCCCCGGCCAGCGGTTGGTGGCGCGTGGTGGTCGACTGCACGCTGGTCAGCGGGACGACGATCGTCTGCAGCCTGCTCGGCATGGTGACGAGCCTTCTGTTCCTGATGCTACTGGATCCTGCCCAGATTGGCGTGTGGCAAGGACTCAAGGTGTTCTTGAGCTACTCGAACTACGCGAACCTCGGCGTGAGCAAGGGGGCGACGCGTGATTTCACCGTGGCGATGGGCCGCGGCGACACCGAGGCGGCCCGGCACGGCCTGAACCTGGCCTTTGCCGTCAATACGCTGAGCAGCCTCGTTTTCGCGGCGATCCCGATCGGCATCGGCCTGTGGCTCGGCATCGCGCGCGGCTGTACAAGCGGCTGGGCCGTGGGATTGCTCGTGATCGGCGTGCTGGTCGTCTTGCAGCGTCACTACACGTTCCAGGTGACGATCCTCCGCTGCGCACAGGCCTTCGGCCTCACCTCGCTGATCTCGATCCTCGAAGCCGTACTCACGCTGGCGTTCTGCGGCCTGGCCACCTGGCTCTGGGGCCTCTGGGGCCTTTTCGGCGGCACCGTGGCCGTGATGGGCGTCACGCTGCTGGTCGTCCAGCATCGGGCGGCGGTGCCGTTGACCTGGGCGTGGGACACGGCGGAAATCCGCCGGCTCGTCCTCATCGGCAGCCCGATGCTTTTGGCCGGAGTCGTCTCCACCCTGTTCCGCTCGCTCGACAAGATGATGATCCTCGGCTACCTGAGCGATCGCGAGTTTCAGCTCGGCTGCTACTCGGTCGCCCTGCTGGTGACCACGCAGTTGTACGGCCTGGCCAACATGCTGTCGATCGTCATGGGCCCGCGCTACGGCGAGACGTTCGGTCAAAGCGGCAGCCGGCGCGAGGTGGCCCGGCTGGCCTCGCGGGCGACGGAATTGCAATCGGCGGCCATGGCCTTGCCGGCGGCGTTGGCGATCGTCGCGGCCCCGGCCGTGTTGGCCTGGCTGCTTCCCAACTATCGCAGCGGCTTGGCTCCGCTAGTGTGGCTCGTGCCGGGCAACATCGCCCTGTCGATGGCCCTGCCGGCCAGCCAATACCTGGTCGCCGTGGATCGCCAGAATCGGGCCCTAGTAGCCGCCGTCGTTGCGACGATCCTGGCCGCGGCCGCCAATCACCTGGTTCTGACCGCCGGCCACGGGCTCATCGGTGTGGCCGTCGCAACGAGCGTAGGCTACGGCATCTACGGCCTCCTGACGCTGGCCATTTCTCTCTGGCCAGAACTGGACGCGATGGAACGCTTGCGTCTGGTGGGCATGCAAGCCTTGATCAACATCCCGCCGGTCCTGCTCGCCCTGGGCTTGGAGACGCTCTGGCCCGGCACCGAGGCCGGATGGCTGACCAACGGGGCGAAGATGCTTGCCGTGCTCGCGGTTTGGGGATGGACCGTTGCGTTGGGATGGCATCATGGCCGCTGGGCGGAAGCGAGGGGGAGGTAGGATTTGGGATTTGGGATTTGGGATTTGGGATTTTGAGTGTGTCGCGTTGTTGGGGGGCGTCAAGAGGGTATCATGGTGAATTCGAAGGGATTACGTCCGCTCGGTACGAGTGCGGAGGGTAAACGGGATGACGGGGGGCCCTCGTCGTCAAATCCCAAATCCCAAATCCCAAATCTCAAATCTCAAATCCCAAATCCCCCGCCCAGAATTCCGTTGGAGCAACTCGAACGGGTCTGCCAGAAGCCGGACCATCGGCGGATTGGCAACTGGATGGCCCGACGGATCAGCCGGCCGGCGGCGTTGCGGATCACCTGGCTGGTCGCGCCCTGGGGCGTGACGGCCAATGCAGCGACCTTGGCGGCATGGGGCTGTGGGCTGGCCGCGGCGGGTGCGTTGGCCTGGGGCACGGTCGGCGCATGGATCGTGGGAGCGGTCTTGCTCCAACTCTGGTATTTGTTGGACCATGTCGATGGCCAACTCGCCCGGCTGCGTGGCACGGCTTCGCTGGACGGCGTGCAGTTGGACTACCTGATGCACCACACCGTGAACCTGCTGGTGCCGCTGGGCATCGGCTTCGGCCTGTTCCTCGCTTCCTTCCAGTCCGAGCCGGGGCGTGTCGTCCCGATCCTGGCGAATCTCAAGCTGGCGGCCGGACTAGTGTGGGGCGTGGCTCTCTTGCTGATTACGCTCCAGCATGATGCCCGCTACAAGGCATTCTACCGCCGGCTCAAGCGGCTCCATGGCACCCTGCACGTTCACGGCGGCGGGGGCGGACGCCCGGAGGCGCAGCCGGCGATCCCGCGGCATCCCTTGCGGTTGACCGCCTGGCTGGCTCGCAAGGCGTGCGAGACGCACGTGATCATGAACGTCGTAACCCTCCTGGCTCTGCTCCAGTGGGGACTCGGCGACACGCGTCTTCAGACGGCCCAGGCCTATTTGTTCCTGATGGCCCCGCTGGCTCTGGCCGTGGCCGGTTGGACCATCCTCCGCTCCCAGCGATCTCAGGCCGCCGAGCAGGAGTTCCTCGCCTGGTATCGCGTCCCACCTGGCTGCGAACTGGTCTTCTCCGACGGCTGGTGGGAAGTCCGGAAGAAAATGATGAATGCTGAATGATGAATGACCAATGCGGGCATGGCTTCATCATTCATCATTCATCATTCAT
>JBDKTH010001230.1:0-4917 GCA_039680305.1 Thermoguttaceae bacterium
CGCACACGCGCGGCACCGCCCTACCTTACCGGTTTTGCTCATCAAAACCCATTGGGTCCCATAAGCCCCATTGGTCCTATGAGTCCCATCGAATCCGCTCGGCCAGAGTGGCAGTGCGGTGGCGGGCCTCGCAAACTCGGCACCGCCCTACTTTGTTTAACGTGGAGGCGGCACGTCGCGCGGGTCAGCGCGGAGGCCGGAAGCGGCGGCGAGGAGCCGGGCTGCGGAGAAGAAGAGGGGACGATGCCGGGAACGGGGCGGAACCTGGCGTTGGCGTGGGTGGTGTTGGGGCAGCGGAGCGCAAAAGCGAACGGCACGGCGGAGCGTGCCTGCTACCTTGGGCGGAGATTGGCGGCGCCGAGGAGTTTGCCGGGTTTGGCCAGGCTGTGGCAGGTGGCCAGGAGGCCTTTTTCGTCCAGGCCCAACTCGGCCAGCAGTTCGGCGCGTTCGCCGTGCTCAATGAACTGATCGGGAATGCCCAGGCGACGGATGCGGCTGGTGTCCAGGCCGGCGTCGGAGGCCGCTTCGAGGACGGCGCTGCCGAAGCCGCCCATCAGGGTCCCTTCCTCGACGGTGATCACGACCGGCGAGTTGGCCACGGCGCGGAGGATCGTCTCGGTGTCCAGCGGCTTGACGAAGCGGGCGTTGATCACGCCGAAATCGAGTCCTTCGTCGTGCAGTTGGGAGGCCACGGCGAGGCACGTGGGAAGCATGGCCCCGCAGGCCACGAGCATTCCGTCTTCGCCCCAGGAGAGGACCTCGGCCGTGCCGAGTTCGATCGGGGCCGGGGTGCGGTCGATGGTGACCGCATTGGCCTTGGGATAGCGGATCGCCGTGGGGGCGTCGTGGTTCAGGGCGAAGTCGAGCATCAGTTCCAGGTCGGTCGCATCGCCGGGGGCCATCACGACCATGTTCGGCAGCGGACGGAGGAAGGTCAGGTCGAACACCCCGTGATGCGTCGGCCCGTCGGGCCCCACCACGCCGGCCCGATCGAGCAGGTGGACCACCGGCAGGTTTTGCAGGGCGATTTCCTGGAACAGTTGATCGTAGCTGCGCTGCAAGAACGTGCTGTAGATGTCGACGATCGGACGCATCCCGGCCTTGGCCAGCCCGGCGGCGAAGGCCACGGCATGCGATTCGCAAATCCCCACGTCGAAGAAGCGATCGGGGTATTGCTCGCGGACCTGTTCGAGCATCGTCCCCTGGCACATCGCCGCGGTGATGGCGACGACGTGCGGGTTGGTCTGCATCTGTTTGAGGACGGCGTCGCTGGCCACCTTCGTGTACGGGGTGGAGGACGAATGCTTCAGCAGCACCGAACCGTTCTGGCGCAAGAACGGGGCCGGGGCGTGGAACGTGACCGGGTCTTCGACCGCCGGCTCAAAGCCGTGGCCTTTCTCGGTGACCACGTGCAAGAGGACCGGGGCGTCGAAGTCGCGGACCTTGGCCAGGTACTTCTGCAACAGGCGGATATTGTGCCCATCGACCGGACCGATGTAGTGGAAGCCCAACTCTTCGAAGAGCATTCCGCCCAACACGCCCGCCTTGAGGGAATCTCGCAGGGTGCTTAGGAACCGCTCCACGGGGTCGCCGATCATCGGGAGCCGGTTGAGCAGTTTCTGGATCTCGGCCTTCAGCCCGGTGTAGAAGTGCCCCATGCGCAGACTGTCGAGGTAATCGGCCAGGCCGCCGACGCGCGGGCAGATCGACATCTTGTTGTCGTTGAGCACCACGACCAGGTGCTTCTTGAGCCCGCCGGCGTTGTTGAGCGCCTCGAAGACGATCCCGCTGGGCAGCGCGCCGTCGCCGATCACGGCCACGACGTTTCGCTTCTCATCCGGGGCGACCAGGTCGTCGCCACACTTGAGCCCCAGCGCGCTGGAGATGCTGCAGCCGGCATGGCCGGTCATGAAGAGGTCGTAGGGGCTTTCGGCCGGATTGGGATAGCCCATCAGCCCGCCCTTGGTGCGGATCGTGTGGAACTCCCCGTAGCGGCCGGTGACCATCTTGTGCGGGTAGATCTGGTGACCGGTGTCCCAGATCAGGCGATCGCGGCTGAAATCGAAGGTGGTGTGCAGCGCCAACGTCAGCTCGATCACGCCGAGGTTGGAAGCGAAGTGCGCGCTGCGCTTGCCCAACAACCGGCACATCGCCTCGCGCATCTCGCCGGTCAGTTGTTCGAGCTGTTGCGGCGCGAGGTCCTTCAGGTCGCGTGGAGATTTGATCGTCGACAGAAGCTTATCCATTAGCGATTCCTTTCCAGGACGTACCGCGCAACGGCTTCCAAACCGCCGGTTCGCGTAACGAACGGGGCCAGCGCGTCGCAGGCCTCGGTGATCAACTGCTGAGCCCGCTGCCGGCTGCCGTCGATCCCCAGCAGCGTCGGAAACGTCACCTTCCCTTGATGGGAATCCTTGCCGAGGCGTTTGCCCACCTGCGTCTCGTCGCCGCAGACGTCCAGCAGATCGTCGGTGACCTGGAAGGCCAGGCCGAGGCGCCAACCGTATTCATCGAGGGCGTCGAGCTGCGACTGGTCGGCCCCGGCGATCATCGCACCCAAGCGGAGCGAGACTCGGATCATCGCCCCGGTCTTGCGTTGATGCAGCCCCTCCAAAGCCCGGAGGCCACCGTCCTGCCACCCGCCGTCCATGTCGTCGGCCTGCCCGCCCACCAAGTGGCACGCCCCGGCGGACTCGGCCAAGGCCGCACCGCAGGCGGCGGCCACCGCGGGCGGGCGGACATCCTTGGCCAGGACCTCGAAGGCCAGGGCCAGCAGGGCGTCGCCCGCCAGGATCGCCGTCGCTTCGTCAAACTTCTTGTGGCACGTGGGCAAGCCACGCCGCAGATCGTCGTCGTCCATCGCCGGAAGATCGTCGTGGATCAACGAATAGGTGTGGATCATCTCCACGGCACAGGCTGCCGGCAGAGCCGCCTCGGCGGTCCCGCCACAAGCCTCGGCCGCCATGAGCACCAGCATGGGGCGGAGCCGCTTGCCCGGGGCCAACAGACTGTACTGGATCGCCTCGCGCAGCCGTACCGGACACCCCGCAGCAAAGTTCGTGTACGCCTGAAGCGCAGCGTCCACCCGCTGGCGGACCTCGCCGGCATACCGGGTCAATTGGAAGTCCGCGGTTTGCGTCATGAAAAAGGGAACCTGGGAGGCCTAGGCGGGAGCGGCAGAAGGCCAGGCAGACAATGATCTCTCGTGTGGTCGCTCCAGAGCGATAGCTCCATTCTAAAACAAGCCCCCCGGCACGTCCATCTCCGTACCGCCCTCGTCATCCCCCCTGTTCGCAGGACTCTCCGGGGCGGGACTGCTTCGCCGGCGACTACGGCGCTGGGCCTTTTCGTCGAGCGAGAGAGCCGTATCCTCCAACGGGGCACAGACGGGATTGCCGTCGGCATCGACGCCGCTGAGGAGTTCGATCTTGCGTTCTGCCCCTTCCAGCAACTGGTAGCAGTGCCGCAAGAGCTTCACCCCCTCTTCATAGCTAGCCAAAGCCTCGTTCAGGCCGATCTCGTCCCCCTCTAAGCGGTGAACGATCTGCTCCAGGCCGCCCAAAGCTTCCTCAAAGCTTGGAGTCGAAGGGGTTTCGGTGGAATTTGCTTTTTTGTTCGCCATCGCCTCGTCCATTGTCACGTCGCGGCAAGGTATTGTATCCGCGCTTCGAGCCTCAGGCCCAATCCAAGCCGGTCGCTCGCTTGATCCGGCCCTCAAAATCGCCCAGCAGCCCTCCAACGATATCCCAGCGGTCGTGGCGACGGATCTCGATATCCCCCTGGCGGTTGACGCGGATCAGGCTGTCGTCGGTCACACCCGCCCGGGCAAGTTCCTCGGGGCTCGGTCCATCCTTCTCTACGATTGCCAGCAGGAGCTTGCCTGACATTTCGATGAATTGCATAGTCGTCGGTCTGTTGGGAGCCGTTTGGGAATAATCAGGAGTACTTTGGGTTGGGGCGGCCGGCTAAGCCGCAAGCGGATGGTTAGTTGGTCGCCAGTTGCTCACGCACGATCTCGCAGAGGGCTAGCATTTGCTCCACGCTGAGCTGCTCCGCCCGGGCGTCGGCGCCCAAGGCCATCCGGGCGAGGATCGCGTCGACCTGGGGCTTGTCGAGCCGGTCTTTGAAGGCGCTGAGCAATTCGGAACGGAGGAATTTCCGGCGGTGCATGAACATCGCCCGCACGAACTCGTGGAAGAACCGGCGATCGGGAATCCGGCCCCGCAACTGCTCATCGAGTGTGATCTGGATAATCGCCGAATGGACCTTGGGCCGCGGCCAAAAGACGGTCGGCGGAAGAATGCGGACCGTCTCGACCCGGCACTGGCTTTGGACCCAAATGCTCAGCGAACCATAGTCTTTACTTCGTGGCTCGGCCGTGATCCGATCGGCCACTTCCTTCTGGATCGTGACGGTCATCGTCGCGGGCGGCCGATCGAGGGTCAACAGGTTGCTCACAAGCGGCGTGGCGATGTGATACGGCAGGTTGGCGGCCAGCTTGAAGTGCCGGCCAGGCCCAGCGGCCAGTTGCTCACCGACGGCCTCGAGGACCTCCGGGTTGAGGTGGTTCTTGCCCTTCAGGGCGTCGACCATGAGCATGCGGACGTTGGCAAACGCCTCCAACTCCTCGCCCGCCAGGCGGAACATCTCGCGGTCGATTTCGACGGTGACGACCGCGGCGGCTTGCTGGGCCATCAGGGCGGTCAGCGAACCGGTCCCCGTGCCGACCTCCAGGACCACGTCGTCGGGCCCGATCTCGGCGGCACGTACGAGCACGTCGAGGAGGTTCAGATCGATGAGGAAATTCTGCCCCAGTTGCGTGCGAGGATGGATGCCCACCTCGGATAACCGCCGCATGAGGAACGATAACGTCTGGTTTCGGTTAGGACCGCTCGACATTGTTTAGGACCTGTCCAG
>JBDKTH010000707.1:0-4046 GCA_039680305.1 Thermoguttaceae bacterium
TTGCCGGCCGGCTCGTCCGCGGAGACCGCGATCAAGGTGACCTTGCCCGGCGGGGCGAGGGCCCGCTCGCCGTCCAGGAAGGGAAAAAAGACCTCCTTGACGACCTGAAGCACGGATTCTCCCTCGAAGGGAGAGCAGTTCAGGCCATGTTCGATCTCGTGAAGAAACCTGGCGTCGAGCGTTTTGGCCGCCCGGCGATCCAGGGTCTCTTTGGATCGGTTGCGACCGCCCATAGTCCACACCTTCCAAATAAGAAATCCAAACCAAGAGTAACCGGTCGGACATATGTCTGGAAGGTAGGGCCTGGACCTCGGAGGGGGTGTGCAGGGGGAGGATTTCAGCCTGATGATGTCCGCCCGCCTTCGGAGGGGAAAGTTCGGGCACCTGGGGTTCCGGCGACTCCATCGCCAGGATCTTGCTGACTTCTTCTTGCTTGGCGGCCTTGGAAATGTACTGAGAGACGGAACTCTTGGCCATGTTGTGGCTCCTGGTTATTGCCAAGCGAGGCGACCCGAGGCGGGGCGATTGAAGCACGCTCAGCAGTCACCATTTGTTCCGCCACATTTACCGTGGCTCGCAGACACAATTGACGTGGCTGTGTGGCTGAAAAAGCCCCCCTAATGGCCTGGGCGGTAGATGAACAGACCGCCCTGCGAGGTAGTGTTGGCCTTGAGGTGTTCGGCGAGTTCTGGCATCTGCTTTCGGATCATGGTCCTCGCATTGCGTAGCTGGCTATGCACTCGGTTGGCGAGGGTGCGGGCGATGATCGGCATCGTGCGGCGGTTGCCTCCTCTGTCCTTTGCCTTCTTGACGATCTCGAATAGCTCATTTTGCCGATCCTGTATTTCCCGCAGCCGGTCCTGGGCGATGGTGTCGTCCGCTTCTTTCTGGAGCAATTCGATTTCTTTCCATACGGTCTTCTCACCATCTAGGTCGAGTAATTCGGCCCCAGGACTACCGGCGCTCTCGGCGCTCGCAACGACAGCACCATGCAGCCCAAGCAACTCTTCCGATTTCATTCCGACCCCCGGTTGCGTCACGAGCTTGCGATAAGCTGCGAACCCCTTTGCATCGGGAAAGCGGCCAGTTTCGGTCGTGGTTCGGAGACACCACACCCCATCGAACGAGAATTGCAGCAGAGGTGGTGTAAGGTCTATCTCTGGCTGCTCATCTGCTGCGTGTCCGACTTCTCTTTCCTCTTCTGCCTCATGTTCATATACCTGAGAGTATTCATCGAGCCAAAGCACCTTGTCGGGATCGACAAGTATTTCGCAAAGGGCCATGGAGGATAGGTACAACGAATGAGCAAGGCGAGTGAATTGCGGCTGAAAAGAATACGGCCCGATCTTCCCCCTTGGTGGCGCTTTTTCATCAACATGCGTTGATCCACGCAGGAGTGAGGTTGGTGTTGTAAATGCGTGGTGGTGTAGTAGGCTCACCCAGCTTAGATAGTCTCCCTCTTTTCGTTGCCCCAATTTGCTGAGCACTAGAAATGCGCTGTCGGCCAAGGATGTAAACTCGGGCAGGCCATCGGGGTTACCGTAGAACCGGTATTGTTGGCCGCCTTCCTCCGACTGCCACTCATGCCAGCCTGAATAACTGTCCTTGAAGTTGTCGTAGTCGTCCGGCGAGAACAGATCGCAGTAGAGCGGTGGGTATCGCTCTGAGCATCGTTTGAACTCACGCCAAAGAGCTTTGAGGGCAAAACGGACAGGTTTGGTCATTGTCGTCATTCGAAGATCCTGGCAGGGCTTCGGTCGTCAGGCATGAGTGGGTGAGGGTAGTCGGGCAGATCGCCGTGGACGTGTTTGGTGTCCGACTACCTCCCCATGATAAGAAAGGAGGACGAGCATGTCAGCCATGCCCATGGCCACTTAGAGTGGTGGAATGATATAGTTTCAACGGGGGGTGGCCGCATCTTTGCGAGTCGAGAGGAACGCTGGCCGCAACGGGGCATGAGTTCGTGGCTGTTGCTGGTTGTTGCCCCACTGGCGAAAGGCGGCCCAGAGCGGGGCCCCAAAATGCCGAGAATTTGATCCCGTTCTCCGAACACGGTACAAAAAGGGTTCAGGAAAGGTTTCAGAGAGCCACGAAGCGCAAAAGGGTTCAAGATCTTCACGAAAAAAGCCTTTCGCAACCCGTTGCTGCGAAAGGCTTTATGTGAGTGCGGGAAACAGGACTTGAACCTGCACCCCATTGCTGGGACTAGGCCCTCAACCTAGCGCGTCTGCCAATTCCGCCATTCCCGCGTGCTTGGGGTTCAGAATGTTCAATGTATAGGATGTACGGCCATAGTCAAGGGTTGCCAGCTTGGTGGTTGGGTTTCCCCCGCTTGAGGATGAGAATTGTGCGGTCTTCTTGCTCCGCTGTCGGGGCGTGAGCCTCCAAGGCGTCGTGGGCGATCGCCACCAATTCTTTGGCGGGCAAGTCGGAATGCCCGAGGAGGGCCTGGGCGAGACCGGCTTCGCCGAATGGCTGAGCATGTTGGTTTCGGGCGGTATGGAAGCCTTCCGTAAGAATCACTACGAGATCGCCTGGTTGGAAATGGTGCTCAAGCTGCTGGCAATTGCTCTCAGGGCCGTCCCCCAAGACGGTTGAGGGCTGCAGGAGACTGTGCCAATGGCCGGAACGCACAAGGATCGCTCGCAGTTGACCGGCACTGGCGTAACGCAGGCAACCGGTGCTGGTCTCCAGTAGGCCGCAGAAGAGCGAAGCGAATTGGTCGCCCGCAGAGCCGGTCCACAGGGTGAGGTTGATCTGGCGCAGCAGCGTGGCCGCGTCGCGGTGGTATTGGGCGTGGGACCGCACGGCAGCTCTGACGCTGTTGGCCGTCACGGCGGCTTCCATGCCCCAGCCCATCGCATCGCCAACGGCCAGGGCCAGGAGGCCTTCTGGCAGGCTGAACCAGTCGTAAAAATCGCCGCCAACGGCCTGGCTCTGAGCGGACCAACCGGCGATGTCCCAGTTATCCAGCAGGGGTGGAACGCTGGGGAGTTGGTTGCGTTGGATTCGCTCGACCGCGGCGAGTTGCCGTTTCCATTGACCGGCGTTGACGCCCTCGCGTAGCAACATCTCGCGTTCCAGATCGGCAGCCACCCGGCCGGCCGTGATCTCGACGATGTTCGTTTGCGACTCGGTGAAGTCGCGTTTGTCCTGGCAGAACATCCAGAGGGTGCCGAGGATCGTCGTGGGCGTGGCGATCGGGACGCAGACGGCGGCGGGGAAGTCTTCCGGCGCGTTCCAGTGTTTCAGCAGCGTCGTGTCTTCGAGGACCACGGCGTGGCCCAGCATGGCCTCCAGGTCGGCCAGGGCGCCTTGGAGCGAGCGGGGCGCATCGAGGAGGCGATCCTGGGGAAGGCCCCAGCAAGCCCGGAGTTTCAGCACGGTTGTCGCTTCGTCGAGCATGTACAGGGCGGCGGCATGGCAGCCAACGGCCTGGGCGCCGCCTTTGAGGACGGCCTGGAGCCGAGCAGCCAGATGTTGCTCTTCCTGGCCATGGGGAACCAGGGGAACGCCGGCCGCCAATTCGGCCTCTCGTTCCCAGAGACCACGCTGCGTCTGGAGCAGTTCGCCCAGCATGTCCCCCAAGGCGGAGGCCAACTGGCGTGCGGCGCGCGTGTCGATTCCTGAGCGGGTCCTGTCTCCAGAACTGACCGGCTCGAGCCTGAGGTGTCCGGGAGTTGCTCCGACGCCCGGGTTGACCGGGGCGGACCATGTCAGGCCAGTCGGTTGGTTTGTCTCAGGAGCGGCTCCGGGGACGTACTGCAAGGCCCATCCGGTTGCCTGTCGGAAGGCCCTCAGCACGCTGGGCAAGCTGGCAGGGCCAGGCTGCTCCGGCCGCGCGGCTTCGGGAACTTTTTCCTGAAAGAGTCGCAGGTAGTTGGATTTCGATTTCGGCACGGACTATCCGCCAGGGCTGGGGGAAGAAGGACTCGACCACATCCTTGGTCAGCTTGCCACGCCCGACCCGCAAGGGCCGGGCAACGGCGTAGTCCTCCCGGACTACCCGCCCTTTGCAAACGTCCTACCGTCCGTGATTGATATAG
>JBDKTH010000291.1:0-2049 GCA_039680305.1 Thermoguttaceae bacterium
ATGCCGGCCGCCGACCGTGCCGTGCTCGCCCGCCTGACGGCCCCTGGGACGCGGCTGCTCTCGACCGATCAGCCCGACAAGCTTTTCGCGTACGCGGTTGTCTCCGACGTCTACGGCAAGCCGGCCCTCCTGTTGCGCGCCGACCTGCCGCGTTCCATCACCAAGCAGGGAAACGTAGCGGCACGCGTGGCGACCCTCGTGAATCTCCTCGGCTGGGCGGGAATCCTCGCGATCCTCTGGCTGACCTTGCATCGCACCGTGATTCATCCCTTGGCGACCGTCACCGATCATGTCGTTCGGGTTCGGCACCGCAACGATCTGAGTGAGCGGCTCAACCTCCAGCGCCGCGACGAGATCGGCGTGCTGGCTGCGGAGTTCGACGGCATGGTCGCCAGCCTGGCCGAGTCACGTGTCCGGAACCTTGAAGCCAAAGAAGCGGCGGAGGCCGCGAACCGGGCCAAGAGCGAGTTCCTGGCCAACATGAGCCACGAGATCCGGACCCCGCTCAACGGCGTGATCGGCATGGTGGATCTCCTCGCGGGAACCCCGCTCGACCTCCGCCAGAAACGCTACTGCCGCATGGCGAAGACCTCGGCGGAAACCCTGCTTGACATCATCAACGACATCCTCGATTTCTCCAAGATCGAGGCCGGCCACCTGGAGTTCGAAGAGACCGACTTCGATCTGCACGTGCTCTTGGGGGACGTCTGCGAGATGTTCGCCCATCGCGCCGAGGTCAAGGGGCTGGAACTGTCCTCCCACATCGCGGTCGACGTTCCGGCCGCTGTGCGCGGCGATCCGAGCCGCCTGCGTCAGATCCTCGTCAACCTGATCGGCAACGCCGTCAAGTTCACCGAACAAGGGAATATCGTCGTGCGCGTCGTCCTGGAACAGGACGCCCAGCAGGAAGCGGTCGTCCGGTTCCTGGTCAGCGACACGGGGATCGGCATCCCCGGCGACCGCCGCGACCGGCTCTTCAAGCCCTTTTCCCAAGTCGACACCTCCACAACCCGCAAGTATGGCGGCAGTGGGCTGGGGCTGGCCGTGTGTCGACAGCTCGTCCAGCGTCAAGGGGGAACGATTGGGGTGGAAAGCCAAGAGGGGCAAGGCTCCACGTTCCACTTCACCGTACGTCTGGGCAAGGAGCCCCCCAGTGTCCCGCAGCCACAAGTTCCCCACGACCTACGCGGGCTGCGAGTCCTCGTCGTCGATGACAACGCCGTCAACCGGGAAATCCTCCAGACGCAATTGGCCGGCTGGGGATTCCGATTCGCCAGCGCCGGCAGCGGGGCCGTCGCCCTGGAACTGCTCGAACAACAGGCCCGCGCCGGAACTCCCTTCGACTTGGCGATCCTCGACGTGCAGATGCCGGAAATGGACGGCTTCCAGCTGGCCCAGAGAATCAAAGCACAACCGCACCTCCGCTCGACGATCCTCTTGGTGTTGACCTCCCTCGATCAACCGCTGTCGCGACAACAGATGGCCGCGATGGGGCTGGCCGACTATTTGACCAAGCCCGTCCGACAGTCGCGTCTGTTCGACGCAATCATCCGTGCCGCCGCCTCCGGCAGCAAACCGACCAATCTCCCGGAAACGGTCCCGGTCGCTCCGCCGTTGGCCCCCGCCATCCCCGAAGCCCGGATCCTCCTGGCCGAAGACAACGAGGTCAACCAACTCGTGGCCTCCGAGATCCTCCTCCGCAGCGGATTCCAGTGCGACACGGTGGCCAACGGCCGGGAAGCCGTGGAGGCGGTCGCCCAACAGGTCTACGACCTGGTCCTGATGGATTGCCAGATGCCGGTGATGGACGGCTTCCAGGCCACGCGCGTGATCCGCCAGCGCGAACAGGACCGTTTCGCTGACGCGGGAGAACGAATCCACTTGCCGATCGTGGCTCTGACCGCCCATGCGATTGAGGGCGACCGCGAGCAGTGCCTGGCGGCGGGAATGGATGATTACGTCACCAAGCCGGTGAACCCGCCCCAACTGGTCACGACGATCAACGGGCTCCTGTCCGCGACGCGGGAAACGACCCGCGCGGACGAGAGG
>JBDKTH010000645.1:0-2636 GCA_039680305.1 Thermoguttaceae bacterium
TTCTTCTGCGAAGCCAACGGTGTATCCACGATCCGGGTCCCTGAATCGCTCACCTTGGGGAAAGACTTTGCCTGGCGCAGCTTCTTCCACGAGGGAAACACCGAGAAACCCCGCTCGTGGCGTCCCCAGCCCAGCGAGCGTCTGCGGGAGACTAAGCCGTCAGACGTCTTCCTCTCCCAGGCCAGCGACCACTGGATCGTGGCGATCGCCACGCCCGTCTGGGATGGATCGCCGGAGAAGACGTTCCTGGGCGTCGTGGCCCTGACGGTCGAGGTGGGCCGCTTCATGGAACTCCAAGGCGACGGGGAGCAGTTCGCCACCCTGGTCGACTGGCGGGAAGGGAAGCACAAGGGGATGGTCCTGCAGCATCCGCTGTTCAGGCAATTGCATGCGGAGTTGGGGAAAGTCCCAGATCGCTTCCAGGAATACCGCGTGACCCCCGACGATCTGCCGAACACGCCCGAGCGCACGCAGAGATTCTACGACCCGCTGGGCGACGATCCCAAGGGCCAGAAGTACGACCGCCACTGGCTGGCCCAGATGCAACCGGTCGTGGTCCGCGGCAAAGACAGCGGTTGGATCATCATCGTCCAAGAGGCCTACGACAAGGCGATCGGCGCAACGTTGGCCGAACTCCGTGCGGAGCTGGTCCACTTTGGCGTGGGCGCGGCGTTGATGATCGTCCTGGTGATGCTCGGTCTCTGGGTGCTCGCCCTCCGCTTGCTCCGCGAAACCGGCCCCCTGCCGCAGCAGTCGACGCCCAGCGCCGCCACCGAACGTGCCCCCGGCGGCGTCACCCCTAGCGCCCCCACAGAAACGTTTGATGGCGGGGGCAGTAGACAGTAGGCAGAGTCAGCAATCAGCCTTCGTCTTCCATTCATCACTCATCATTTATCCTTCATCATTTCCCCATGTCCGACCTCATCGCCCAGGGCCAAGAAGCACAGCAGCGTTGGCGGCGGGTACTGCCGGAGGGAGAGACGGTCGTGCTTGGCCGGGCGGCGGGGGCGTGGGCCGTGCCGTGGGATCCGCACATCTCGCGTCAGCATGCCCGGCTGTGCTTGCGGGGCGGACGGCTCGAAGTGACGCAGGTGGCCCAGCCCCGGAATCCGA
Source organism: Thermoguttaceae bacterium (assembly GCA_039680305.1). Classification (GTDB taxonomy): domain Bacteria; phylum Planctomycetota; class Planctomycetia; order Pirellulales; family Thermoguttaceae; genus JBDKTH01. The sequence continues at coordinate 1,114 of JBDKTH010000645.1, forward strand.
TCTACTTCCAGGGCCAAGAGTCGGCCCGCTTCACCTTGCGGCCGGGCGACCATTTCGTGATCGGCGGGACGACGTTCACCCTGGCCGACCAGCGGGCCAATGTTACGGCCGACGCCCCACAGCCCTTCCAGCAGCAGGCCTTCAGTTCGCAGTACCTCCGCCAGGTCCAGTTCCGCAATCCCGACTACCGGATCGAAGTCCTCAGCCGGCTGCCCGACGTGATCTCCGAAGCCCGCGGCCACGAGGAACTGTGCGTGCGTCTGGTGAGCATGCTCCTGGCCGGCGTGCCGCGAGCCGATACGGCGGCCGTCGTGGCGGTCGAGGGCGACGGCGAGCAGGAAGGGACAAGCCCGGTCGTGCGCGTGTTGCACTGGGATCAACGCCTGATCGCCAGCGGCGACTTCTATCCCAGCCAGCGACTGATCCTCGAGGCCGTCCGCCAGCGGCAAAGCGTGATGCACGTCTGGCAGGCGACGGACCCGGCCACCGCTCAACCGTTTACGGCCCGGCGCAACGTCGACTGGGCCTTCTGCACTCCCGTGCCGGGCAAGGCGTGCAAGGGCTGGGGACTGTATGTGGCTGGCCGGTTCCTCACCGAACTGGCGGCCGTGCCGGGCTCGTCCGATCCGAACGACTGCCGGGAAGACGTGAAATTCGCCGAACTGGTCGCCGCGGCCGTCAACTCGATGACCCAGATGCGTCTGCTCGAACGGCAACAGGCCACCTTGAGCCAGTTCTTCTCTCCGGTCGTGCTCGGCACGCTGTCGGTCGAAGACCCGGACGTCGTCTTGGCCCCGCGGGAAACGCAGGTTTCCGTGCTGTTCTGCGATCTCCGCGGCTTCTCCTTGGAGACCGAACGCCACGCCGACAATCTACTGGAACTGCTCAACCGAGTGAGCAAGGCCCTCGGCGTGATGACCCATCACATCCTCGAACAGGGCGGCGTGGTCGGCGATTTCCAGGGCGACGCGGCGATGGGCTTCTGGGGATGGCCGCTGGCCCAGCCCGACGCCGTCGCCCGCACCTGCCGGGCGGCATTGGCGATCCGGGCTGAGTTCGAGTTGGCCGCCCAAGAGCCCGACAATCCGCTGGCCGGATTCCACGCCGGCATCGGCATCGCCAGCGGCAAGGCCGTGGCCGGAAAGATCGGCACTGTCGACCAGGTCAAGGTAACCGTCTTCGGCCCGGCCGTGAACGTCGCCTCACGCTTGGAGGGAATGACGAGAACCCTGCGGGCGTCGATCCTTTTGGATGCGACCACGGCCCAGGCCGTACGCCAGCAGGTGCCCCGGGATCTCGCACGTGTGCGACGTCTGGCGGTGGTCCGCCCCTATGGGATGGATTCGTCCCTGGAAGTGAGCGAACTGCTGCCGCCGGAAGCCGACTATCCGCTCCTCGGCGACGAGCATCTGAGTTCCTACGAGGCGGCCCTGGACGCTTTTCTGGTCGGCCGCTGGGCCGAGGCCTACGAACTGCTGCATCGTACGCCCGCGGCCGACCAGGCCAGCGATTTCCTCACCGTC
>JBDKTH010000493.1:0-3338 GCA_039680305.1 Thermoguttaceae bacterium
AACAAGGCGATCCTGCACGTGGAAAAAGGAGTGGTCAATCTCGGCCCGGGGACGAGTTTTGCGGCCGATACGAAGACCGTGTCCCTCTGGTTCAAGGCGAAGGCCCCGACCGAACAGATGGGCGGCACGGCCTACTATGCCGAGCGGCTGTTCCAGAACAATCAGCCCGACAGCGGCTCTCCGCTGCAGATCGCGGCCTGGTATCATCCCACCGACACGATCAAACGGGGCCTGGCCCTCGCCACGGCAAATGGCCAGAGTTGCGTCGTGCGCGAGCCCGATGCCCTGTACGACGGCCAGTGGCACCAGGTGGTCGCGGTCCGTCGGGGCAGCTCGATCGCCAATGCCGAATTGTACGTGGATGGGGTGCTCAAGACGGTTGGGCCGACGAACGACGGTTGGGGCATCAGCGGGAGCACCGCCTGGCTCGGCTCACGCGACGCGACGAATCTGGCCGTCTTTAGCGGCGCGACGGACGAGCTCGCCGTGTGGCTCAACCGTGCGCTCACGGCAACGGAGGTCGCCTCGTTGTACCGTTCTGCGCGAACGCCCACCACACTTCCCAGCTACGCCTCGGCCGTCCTCGGCCTGAACCCGATCGGCTACTATCGCTTCAGCGAGCCGGCCGGCCTCACGGCGGGAGAGACGGTCGTCAACTGGGCCCAACAGGGCACGACGAGTTCCGGCCTGCTGGCGGATGCCGTGGCCGGGCTGGGCAAGACCGCGGACGCCGGCACGGTCCCCACCTTCAACAGCGTCGGCCCGCGGCCTGGCAACTCGATCAAGAGCCGCTCGCTCGGCGGCCTGGAGCCCGACAACACGGCGGCCCAATTCCTTGCCGATGGCGGCAACGGTACGACGCCCGACACGGCGATCAACCTCGGCGTTAACCCCGCGCTGATGGGCGGCGAGGAGTTGACCTACTCGCTCTTGTTCAAGACCACCTCGAACGACGCCTGGATGCGGATGGTAACCACCGATGCCAATTCGCCCAATGATTTCCTGTTGATCTTGGACCAGGGAAAGATCGCCCTGATTCTCGATGCCGACAATGGTTCCGGCATGAGTGTCAGCACGGGGACGACTACGGCCAACCAGTATTCCGACGGCCAATGGCATCATCTGGTAGCAGTGCGCAACGGCGACGCCTGGGGTAGTGCGAGGCTCTATATGGACGGCGACCCGGTGGCGTTGTCCAATCGTTCAGGCGGCGTCTGGGGTGTCGGCACGCCCGCGCTGATCGGGGCCCGGGGCGACAATCTTTACGGCTTCACCGGCCTGTTGGACGAAGTGGCCATCTGGAACCGGGCGCTCAGTGCCACGGAAGCCCGCGCCCTCTACGAAGCCTTGACCGTGCCAGAGCCCTCGGCCCTGGCGCTCTTGGCGATCGGCGGCCTGTGGTTGACCAGCAGGCGGCTTCGTCAAAAGCGGAACACCCACAACCGCCGGTCGGAGCCGGGTTTCTCCCCGGGGCCGGGGGCCGAGAAGACGATCGTCCGCAGATCCGCGGTCAGCGCCGGGGAAAACGCCGGATAGATCTTCGCCCGCGCGGACCATCTCTTCAAGGTCGTGGAACGCCAAAGGCCCCATCTCCTCGTCGAACAGCTTACAGAACCACTGGGACGCCATCCGTTTGCCTTTGCCCTCTCCTGATGGGCTCACGGTTGATCGAGGGATACCACGGGCTGCGCGAGCTCGATTCCTCGCGGACTGACCAGGCAGGCGTAGACGATGCCATCCACATTCTCGGAGAGGAAGTGCATGCGCCCGTCGCAGAACACGACGCTCACGCCGCCGATGTGATACGACGAGGGCCAGGGAGCCTCGCCCTCGGCCTGGTCCCGAGCCGCGTTGATCGCTTCCAGCCGATACGGCTCGGCGGAGCTGTTCGCCCGGCCGTAATCGACATTCCCTGCCGAGCATTTTCGATCCTGGCAGACATGGGCGCTGAGGAAGAAGCTGTTACGCAACCCCTGGGGGGATGCCCAGTTGGTCTGGGGTTGGTTCGGGTCGAAGCCGGCGCGAATGCCCTCGGCCAGCATCAGCGTGTTCGACAGCCCGTCGAGGACCGAATCCGGCGAGTGATGCCGCACGGCGCCCTTCTTCAAGGGCCAGTTCTCCAGGAAGAACAGGCCCGTCGAGTAGAACAGCGTCCGGTCGTTCGGGGTCCCGTCGTCCTCGGCTTTCGCCGGGCAGGCAATGCCGTTGCCGTTCAGGTCGAGCGGGCGGCAAAAGGGATCGTCGGTGATAACGTCGGCACCGCCCGATCGCGTAACGTGACGACTGCCACGGAATCCATCAGCGTGCCCCCTGTGTGCCCTGGGCCTGACTGTACCCGCATTCTGAGGCACCCCGTCCCCGGCGTCAAGCCCCCGAGCAACTCGATTCCGCCTTGTCTCTGACAGCAGGGGTAGTATAATTTGGGGAAAGGATCGGAACCTTTTGCAGCCATTTTCTCTCAGGCGGGCCATGAAGGTCAGGGTCGAAGTCAATCCGCCGACCGAGCACGGAGTTTATCTCCGGCTCTTCATTACCAACGGCGGCGGCGTGTAACGCCGACGTTCTCTTGCGGTGCATTGCTGTGCGCCGAGCGTGTCGGCCCAAGTGCGACGTCTCCTCAGGTGGAGTGTTGGTACGCGGGCGCCTTCTCTTGGCTTCGTCGCTTGAAAGGACGCTTCTATGGCTACTACTCCTACTCCCACTCCCACCACGTCATCGGCCTCCGTTTTTGGCCGGCTGTTCTGGATGATGCTGGGACCCTTGACTCTCGGAGTGACCGTCTATTACATCCTCACGTCCGGCAGCGGCTGGCGCACTGTGGCCGACATCCTCTTTTTCGTCATTCTCGGGGGGATGATCCTCGGACGGTGGCTGGAATTTCGCGGCGGAAACCCGCAGACCTCGACCGGTGAGCCGGCCAGCCCTGCGCATCTTCGTCGCTACATCTTGTTTCTGGTCATCGGCGGGCCGATCGTCTGGCTCCTGGCCAACGCGATCGGAAATCACCTGTTGGGCCAGTGAGATGTTTTTCCGTAACGCCCCTGATCGATAGCGGAACGGCCTCTCAGAGTCGGGCCGTGTCGGCCCGAAGTCCAGCACGCTCCGCTAAAAGCTATCCGCACTGAGCGGCTGGTTGTCGGACGACAGATTGAGGCGGTCCCAGACCGACGGATTGCTGGTCGAGCTGGGTTTGACCTGGATCGTCTCGCTGACGAACCGGGTGCTGCCGTCGGCGGTGCGGGTCTTGTGAGGCCGCGGGCAATCCCCGACAATTGACATCTGGTCAAGTGTCGGGGGGGCCACTGGGACCGCCTTCCTCCGGAGCCCGAACCAAGGAG
>JBDKTH010001190.1:0-7042 GCA_039680305.1 Thermoguttaceae bacterium
GGAACGTGCGCGAGGGCATGACCGAGCCCGGCCAATGGTACCTCGATCGCACGGCGGGCAAGGTCGTCTACTGGCCGCGTCCAGGGGAAGACATGACCAAGGCCGCGGTCTTTGCCCCAACGATGGAATCGATCCTGCGAATCCCGGGCAGCCCGAAAAAACCGGTGCGAGACATCACTCTGCGAGGCCTCGCGCTGACCGTGACCAATACGCCGCTCGTGGCGGGTGGCTTTGCGGCCGGCCGGTACTCCGGGGCCATCATGCTCAACAACACCGAGAACTGCCGGTTCCTGGGGCTGACGATCGCCAACGTCGCCGGACAGGGAGTCAAGGCCTCTAGCGTCCAAGGGCTGCAGATCGAAGGCTGTGAGATCCATGACACGGGAGCCAGCGGCCTATCCGTGCGGGGCAATGGGTGCGCCATCCGCAACAACCATGTCCACCACGTCGGCCGGATGTACCCCAGCGCGATCGGCATCTCTAGCGGCGGCAAGGGCGGACCGGGGAACCGAATCGAGCACAACCTGATCCACGACACCCCGTACTCCGCCATCACCTGCGGCGGGGACGATCATCGGATCGAAGCGAACCGCATCTCCGGCGCCATGCAGGAACTCCACGACGGGGCGGGAATCTACGTCTCCATGGCCAAGCGGGTGGTGCTGCGAGGCAACCACCTTCACGACATCCTTGACACGGGCGGTTACGGGGCTTCGGCCTATTATCTCGACGAGCAGTGCGAAGAGTGCACCGTCGACGGCAATCTCTCGGTGCGAGTCGCCCGGCCGCTCCACTGCCACATGGCCAAGAAGAACACGATCGCCGGGAACGTCTTCGTCTGCGACGGGGATGCCAAGATCACCTTCCCCCGATCCAGCGAGCACCGCTTCGAACGCAACGTGTTTGCCGCCCAGGGCAAGATCACCATCCAGAACCTGGGCGCGATTTCCGCATCCCGTGGCAACGTGATCTTCAGTGCCGCCGGCAAGGTCGCCGGGATCATCATGGATGATTACCGAACCAAAGCCACGGAGTCGCTCAAGACGGGCGAGGCGTGGACGCTGGCCGACCCGCGACTCAAGGAGTACGAGACCGGTAAGGTTCGCTTTGCCGCCGATTCGCCCGCGACGAGACTCGGCATCCAGCCGATCGACGTAAGCGCGGCTGGCCGACAAGCCACAGTTGCACCGTAGGGGAGCATCACCGCCAGGTTAGCCGGATGATTTCGTCGGCGATCTCGTCGAGCGGAACCACGAGGTCGGCCAGTCCCTGCTCCACCAGTTCCCGCGGCATCCCATAGACCACGCATGAAGCCTCGTCTTGGGCTACGATCTTCGCGCCTCGTTGCCTGAGCAAGCGGCACCCGTTGACGCCGTCAGCCCCCATGCCGGTCATCAACACTCCCACGGCGTTCCCGCCAAAGACCTCGACCACGGAGCGGAACAGGTAGTCGACTGACGGCTTACAACTGCGCTCCGGCGGATCGTCGGTGATGCGAACTACGATCTCGCAATTGCATCGCTCGATCTTCATCTGCATTCCCCCGGGAGCGATCAAGACCCAGCCCGGCTCGACGATCTGACCATCGGAGGCTTCACAAACCTGGAGAGCACATTGTCGGGCCAGGTTGTCGGCCAGCGTGCGGGTGAACACCGGCGGCATGTGTTGCACGACCAACACCGGGACCGGCAGATCTTCAGGCAGCTTGGGCAGCACCCGCTTCAGAGCCTGCGGGCCGCCAGTGGAGACTCCCAAGGCAACCACCAGAGGCCGCGTCCTGGCCGCCCTGGTATGCGGCTCGACAACAGGCAGACACGCTGGCGGATCCTGCTCGATCCGTCCCATGCCAGCCCCCTCGTGGGTTCCTCGCAAGGGCCTAGACATACTCGGGGCAGTTCATCTGCCACCCCCTTAAGGATGACACATCCAGGTGAGACCTGCTGCCCCGTACTCGCATTCCGCTATTGTAACCCTAGCACAAGATCGTTGCGGCTGCGCAATACGGGCTACCGATTGAGGGATTCGGCTCGCGTCAAGCCGACAATACGATACCAGGCACGATCGTATACGCCAAAGCGTGGTGGCTTCCCTCAACGTGCCGCGAAGACTTCTTCCGTCCCGACTTCGGCCGACGGCAGTTCTTCGTAGGCCTGGCCCTTTCCCTGGCCCCAGAGGAATGCGGCCACCGAGGCCCCCAGCGAAAGCAGCCCCCCGATCGCAATCCAGCGGAGATGGCTGTTCAGCCACCACTGCCAACTGAAGTCGCGGGAGCGGTCGGCGAAGATCCCATGGGCGCCGAAGTCACCGGGCACTGGCTCGAAGAGATTGTCGGGCCGATCCGCAGGCACGGGCTGGTCCGTCTGCTGCCCCGCATAGGCCATGGCAGCCAAATACTTGTCGAGCCAGCCGGGAATGAACTTGTTGCCCCAGATCGCCTTGACGGTCGGCCAGCCGACCGCCACTTCGCGCCGAGGATGGTGCACGGCCCAGACGATCGCGCGGGCGGCCACCTCGGGCTCGAAGATCGGCGGCACCGGCTGCGGATGCCGCGGCAGGCGAGTCCGCCCCCAGGTGAACTGCGGAGTATTCATCGCCGGCAATTGCACCATCGTGATGTGAATCCTCTTCCGGTCGTGGATCAACTCCGAGCGGATCGAATCGGTGAATCCCTTGATCGCGTGCTTGGCTCCGCAATAGGGCGACTGCAAAGGGATCGAGCGATAGGCCAGGGCGGAGCCGACTTGGATGATCGTGCCCCGGTCTCGCGGATACATCCGCTTCAGCGCGGCCATCGTTCCCCAGACGGTGCCCAGGTAGGTCACCTCGGTGGCCCGCCAATATTCGTCGGGCTGGATCTTCAGAAACGGAGAGAAGATCGTGGTCATGGCGTCGTTGACCCAGACGTCGATCGGTCCGAATTCCTGCTCGATCCGTTCGGCGGCAGCCTCGACCTGATCGGCCTTCGCCACATCGGTAGGGATCGCGAGGGCTCGGCATCCGCACTGTTGGACCTCTTTCTGGGCGTTGTAGAGGCCCTCGGTGTCCCGAGCCAAGAGTCCCACCGCTCCGGCTCCCTGGCGGGCAAACTCTCGCACGGTCGCCCGCCCCACGCCGCCCGAGGCCCCCGTCACCACAACCACTTCGCCATTCATCTCGCACCTCCTTGGTCCCTTCGCTCCGATCCTTCATCCATCATCCGCTTGCAGATGATTCCCCCCTTGCCTGATCTGCAAACGCCATGCCTGGATCGCCGGCGGCGGGACCAGAAACGGCACTGCATTTGCAGCCCTTATGGGTCTCAGTCCCCATGATTGACTGCAAGCACGTCGCCCGAGTCGAACGACACGATTTGAAGCGACAAGACGACCATCGTCGTAGTCGAAGCCCATGTCCACGTCCAACGACCGCGTACTCATCGACGTCCCAAGGCGGTCCTACGGCGAAATCCTGGGAGAGGAGATTCATGAGGGCACTGCCGAGGTCGAACGCCATGGGCTGGGGCTCTTCCTCTCGGGAGTCTCGGCGGGGATCGATATCACGTTCAGCGTGCTGCTGATGGCGGTGACCCTGACACTGGCCAACGGCGTCCTTGGCCCTCTGTTTGAGCGGGCGCTGCTGGCCAACATGTACGCCGTTGGTTTCATCTTCGTCAAGCTCGGCCGATCGGAGCTTTTTACCGAACACACGACGCTCCTCGTCTTTCCGGCCCTGCACCGGAAGCTTTCCCTCGGCGAATTGGCACGCGTCTGGGCGTATGTCTACAGCGGCAACCTGGTCGGCGTCGCTGTGTTGTCGGCGATCCTGGCCGTCTTCGCCCCGTATTTTGGCATCATTCAACCACAAGCCTTTGGCCAGATCGCCACACATCTGGTCGACTACCCCGGGTGGATCATCCTCATCAGCGCGATCCTGGCCGGCTGGATGATGGGCCTCCTCTCCTGGTTGACGGCAGCCACCCGCGAAACCATGAGCCAAATCCTCTGCATCTGGCTGGTGGCAGCGGCCATCGGCTTCGCCGGTCTGCACCATGCCATCGCGGGAAGCGCCGAGGTGTTGTCGGGCGTCTTCTCCGGACAAGGAGCGAGCCTGGCGGGATTCTTTCACTTCCTCGTCTGGACCACGCTCGGCAACGCCCTAGGCGGCCTCTTCTTCGCGGTCCTCAAGTATGCCCACGCCATCCACGGCCAACAATCCGAGCCGTCTGGCGAGCCAAGGTGAAGATCGTCGAGCAAGCCACCAGGCTATCTCGTCGCTCGATCAGGGGCCATTGTTCCATCAACGCGTTACTTCGTCACCAGATCATACACACGCACGTAATCGACCAGCACGTCGTCGGGCAGTTGGACCTTGCGAATGTCGCCGGCCTTGCTCCTCCATCGCTGTTTCCCGTCGATGTAGAAAACGTATTCGTCCGGCAGCCAGAGCAGGCTGAACGTGTGAACTTCTTCCATCACGCGGGGGTTCTGGGAGACAAAGCCCGACGACTTGTGATCCTTGCCATAGCCGTCCCAGTGGAGCGTGTGTTGCACGTGTCCGTCGAGCCAGGGTTTTTCCATGATGTCGATACTGGCACCGCCTGGCCCGCCCTCCAAGCCCTATCAGTCTTCCTGCGGCATAGTTACATACCCTTCCGTCCAGTGATCTTCACCAATCCTATACTCGTCAATGTAGAACCCGCTTTCTTCGTTGTCCTGAAGCGGATTCACGATCTTCGGCCAGTCTCTAAAGCCAGACTGCTTGGCAAGCCGTTCGACCGCTTGCTCTGCGGCCTTTCGTGACTCGTAAACGCCGATCATTTTCACGTCTTCGTTACCATTGTCGTGGACGTGAAGATGCTGGACGATGAAGACAGAGGAAGGTGCGTTCATGCCAACCCCCCTCTAATCAGGGAAAGGTGTAATCGTGTCGGAAACCTCGATAAGTAAAACGCCGCCCCCATTAGTTTAACTCGGTGACGATTCCGGCAATAAACTGCCCCTTTCGCAACACGACGTAGCCAGACCGCCCCGCCAGCCGTTTCCACGTATCTTCGCTTGACCGGAAATTCCATATCTCGTCGCTGCCACTTATCACATGCTTGAACTCTTGCCAGCTTGTACCCAGGCGGGCCGCTTCTGACTCAGCGTCTTGAACGGCTACTCGTTTGCGTAGACAATGGCCGACAATGAACTCCCAGAACTCGGATTCGGTTAAGGTACGCTGGCTTTCCCAAGGAGGCACGATTTGGCCGATTCCTAGGCGTTTCAAGAGACTCCCAAGCATTGTGCTCCTCCATTGCACCTCCGCTAACCAGGGAAAGGTGTAACCGTGTCCGAAATCTCGATTTCCGTGCCATCGCGGCCTTCGTTGCCGACCTTGCCGACGCCGTTTCCCATCAACCAGAAGGCCGACCAGTGGCCCGGCTGCTTCTGCAATTGCATCCGGGCGACGTAGTAGCCAAAGGCGTGCTCGAACTTGCCCCGCGTGCGCACGCAGCCATCGATGTAGCGGTCCCCTTCTTTGAAGGTGCGGAGGACCAGGCTATCCCTTGTCGGGTTGCCCGCCAGCAGAGCCCGACTCCGTTTCACCGAGCAGTGGTCGTTTAAGGCAATCCGATGCTCGGTGGCAAATACCATTGGACACCCGAGCGATGCCTTGGAAAACGCACCGTTCCATCCCGCTTACGCTTCACGCACCTGAAATCTGGAAGATCCAGCCCAACAACGATTCCCGCAAATCCCGGATGAACCTATTCTAACACGCGGTGGCCTAATTCGACACTCCCAGCCAAGACCATATCCCCTGCCCTTGCGGCATGGTAAGATGGGACGGTCACCCGAAGGAGCCCTGAACCATGTCCAAGAATCTTCTGGCAATCTGCCTCGTTCTGGTCCTCTCGCTCAACGTGCGTGCCGCCGGCCCCGAGGCGACCGTCACCGTAAAGCCCGAGGAAACCGACGAGATCCTCGCCAACCCGGGCATGGGCTGGGAGACGTTCCACCGCACGAGCAAGCAAGACAAAAATCTTCCGTCCTGGATTCCCTCGACCGTTCATTACCTGCGATGGGGTTGGAAAGAGGTGGAGCCGAAGCCTGGACAGATCGATCAGGCGATGCTCGATCGGGTGCTGCGCGAGACCCGCGAGTCGGGCCAGAAGCTGGCCTTCCGCGTGATGTGCTGCTCCACGTCCCTTGGCCAGCCCTATCATCCGGCCTGGCTCAAAGACGCCGGCGGCCGGGAGCTTCAGGCCGACTACAACGGACACGGCCCATTCTTGATCCCCGATCTGGACGACGCCGTTGTCCTCCAACGCCATTTCGACTTCATCAAGCGGCTCGGCCAACAGTACGACGGCCATCCCGACATCGACCACGTCGATATCGGCTCGGTGGGCTGGTGGGGCGAGTGGCACCAGAGCAGCTCCAAGAGTTCCAAGCTTCCCACCCTGGAGAATCGAAAGCGGATCATCGACGCCTACCTGGCGGCATTCAAGAAGACTCCGCTCGTAATGCTCATCGGCGGCAACGAGTGCCTGACCTACGCCGCGCAGCACGGCGCCGGCTGGCGGGCCGACTGCCTGGGCGACATGGGCGGATTTTCCAGAACGTGGTCGCACATGCGGCAGGGCTATCCCGGCTGGATCAAGGAAGCCAATCTTTACGACACCTGGAAGACGGCCCCGGTCGCCTGGGAGAGTTGCTGGGACATGCGCAAATGGGTTGCGGAAGGCTGGCCGTTGCGGACAATCTTCAACTACGCCCTGGCCCTGCACGGCTCGTATCTCAACAACAAGTCGGCCCCGCTCCCCGAGGGCGACCAGGTCCGGCCAGAGATCGAGCGGTTTTTGCGACGCTTCGGCTATCGGCTGGTGCTCCGAGAACTCCAGCATCCGGCCGCGGCCAAGGCCGGCAGTTCGGTGCCGCTGGCGATGAAGTGGCAGAACCTCGGTTCCGCCCCCTGCTACCGACCGTACCACCTCGCCTATCGGCTCACCGGCGAAAAGGGCGACCATCAGGCGTTCACCAGCAACCTCACCGTCAATCGCTGGCTCCCCGGCTCGGTC
>JBDKTH010000607.1:0-5413 GCA_039680305.1 Thermoguttaceae bacterium
TCGCCGGGCCGTGGGCTTCCATCAGGCGTTCAAACAGGCTCACCCCAAAGCCTTCGGCCACCGCTTCCCGGCTGACCACCGTCGGCGGCAACTGGCAGTGGTCGCCGGCCAACACCACGCGGTCGCAGCGCAACAGCGGGATCCAGCAGCCCGGCTCGACGCTCTGGCAAGCCTCGTCGATCACGGCCAGGTCGAAGCGCCGGGCGCCCAGCAGCTCGCTATCCAGGCCGGTCGTGGTCGCACACAGGATGTCGGCCGTGTCGAGGATGTGATCCACGGCCTGGGCCTCCAGGCGGCGTGCGTCGGCCAACAGACTGCGGGCTTCCTGGCGTGCTTCCCGCCGCGCCCCCGGCTCGGGCTTGGCCCGCGTGTAACGGCTGGCCCGGCGAAAGAGTCCCATCGCTTCTTTGACCAGCTTGCGAGCCAGCCGTACGTCGGGATGCGCGTCGACCAACAGGTCGAGCGTGTGGGCCCGCAACTCGGGCAGCACCCGGGCCGGATGGCCCAATCGCACGGCCCGCCCGTTGGCTGCCAGGAGCCGTTCGAAGATGTTGTCGACCGCCAGGTTGCTCGGCGCCACGGCCAACACCTTCTCGCCGCGGCGCACGGCCCGGCGGATCAGTTCGACCACGGCCGTCGTCTTGCCCGTGCCCGGCGGACCGTGGATCAGGGCCACGTCCCGGGCGGAGAGCGCGAACCGGACGGCCGCGAGCTGTGTTTCATTGAGCCCCGGGTCCAGCGGCGCGTCGTCTTCCTCAGGCTGGAACTCCGGCGTCTGCTCGCCCACGAGGATCGGCCGCAGTTGAGCGAGCCGATCGCCGCTGGCAAGCCGTGCTCGCTGCAGCGCGGCCTGCTGCCGCTGGACGGCAATGTCGTCGGTCGACAGGTCCAGACGCCAGCAGTCATGGTCGTCCGCATCGTCAGGCATGGCCGCCAGGGCCACGCGGATGAACGCCTCGTCCCGCTCGAAGACCACGCCGCGATAGCCGGAACCGCCGGCCTTTCCCGGTGAAAGCACCACGGGACTGCCGACGCCCAGACGCGTCCAGGGGAGCGGCTTTCGCGTACGTTTCACGAGTTGGACGAGAAACCGGCCGCCCAAGCCGGTGTCCTCGTCGGCGACGATCAGGTCCACGAGACTCTCGCCCGTGCGCTCGGCCTCGGCCCCGGACAACTGACGCCCGCGGTGGGCGATCTGCTCGGCCTCGGCCTTGCTTTCCAGTTCCAGCAGTCGGGCCAGACGCTGGAAGTGATCCTCTTGCCCGAGGACGGCCGGCCCGTTTCCACTGGTCCACGCCCGCACGCGTCGCTCGCCGAGCCGTTGACCATCAAGCGCCTTGGTCAGCCGCGCCTCCCACCCTTCTGGCACTTCGACCACCGCCTGCGAGCCGCGCAGCTCGATCCGCCCGACGCGTTTGCCGTCCAGCCCGCCAACCCGGTCGAGAAACGCAAGGATGTCGGCCTTGGTGGTCCGGCGCGGCAAGGGTTCGAGGTGCAAAAGGGGCATGATCGGCTAGTGTGAAGGGAGGGGGCGGAGGAGACGTACCTGAGTATACGATGCTTCGGAGCGACGGGGAAATGCAGAATGCAGAATGATGAATGATGGATGATGAATGAGGAGACGATGACGCCGGGTGGCACTGGCGGGAATCCTCACCGCAGCCCCATCTGGCGGCAGAGGATCCGGTCGCGGAGCCAGTCGGGAAGCATGCGCAGGCCCTTGAAACAGATCCGCGTCGACCAGGTGTCGAAGTATCGGGCCTTGGGACGCGGGGTATGCAGGGCCCGCACCACGTCGCGAACCACCGACTCCACGGGCGCCGACTCGCGGGCCAACTTCTCCACCAGGGTGCGGAAGGATCCCAGATCTTCCGCATAGAGTTCCAACGCCTCGGGAGGCACCTCGCGGGCCAGGGCGTCGGCCGTTAATCGCGACTTCTCCCAGATCGGCGTGCGGATCGGCCCCGGCTCGACCAGCGAGACGAGGATGCCCGTGTGGCGAAGCTCCAGGCGGAGCGCATCGCACAGGGCCTCCAGGGCGTGCTTGGCCGAGGCGTAGGCGCCCAGGTAGGGCGGCGACAGGGCGCCGTTGGCCGAACCGACCATGACGATCCGCCCTCGGGCTCGCCGCAAAAGCGGGAGCATGGCCTGGGTGACGGCAAGCTGCCCGATGACGTTCACCTCCAACTGTCGCCGCAAGTGCGCCAGGGGCAGGATCTCCAGCGGACCGGCGATCACGATCCCCGCATTGTTGACCAGTCCGGCCAGGCCCGCGCCGTCCAGCTCCTCCTCCAGCGTGGCCGCCACCGCCTGAATGGCGGCCAGGTCGGTGACGTCGAGGATCACGTGCGAAAGTCGTGGCGATGCCTGCCGTGAGAGCCGCTCGCCGTCCTCGGTTCGCCGCACGCCCGCAAAGACGCGATACCCGCGCCGGTCGAGTTCCAAGGCCGATGCCGCCCCGATCCCGGTCGAGGCTCCGGTGACGAGGACCGCCCGAGACGCTCCGTTGCTGGCTTCCATGGACGATGATTCCTTGGGATTCAGGCGCTGGGGTTGGCGAGGGCCCGATTCCCAGGGGCGGGCGGTGCCGGACCACTTTCCGACCGCTCGCCTTGATGGGGGCCCCGCAGGGACTATACTAGTGTCTGTGTGGCCAAATTCCAGCCCCCCTGCCCTGCTTCCGCATGCGGTTGGGTGGCATGCCCTCACGCGGCGCAGCCGCGAGTCGGCATGTTTCGGCCGAAAGGCATGTCGAGTGTGTCGCTACGCCCCGTGACGGCATGCCGCCCCAAAATCATGTTCTGTATAGGTGCCCCAATGATGAAGAAACTTGCGAGGCTGGGATTCTTGCTGGTTCTGATGGCGATCGGACAAACAGCCGTCGCGCAATCGCTGGTGCGGGAAGGCAAGAGCGACTATTGCATCGTCGTGCCCACCAAGCCGACCGCCGTGGAAACCACGGCCGCGCGCGAGCTTCAGGAGCATCTCGCGCAGGTCACCGGCGCGAAGCTGGCGATCCGGCCCGAAGATCAGGTGTCGCGAGAGACGCCGCAGATCGTGCTCGGCGCCAGCGCGAGGGTGAAGGAGCTTGCCCCGGATCTCGACGTGGCCGCGTTGGGCTACGATGGGATCGCCATCCGCACCGTGGGGAAGAACTTGATCCTGGCCGGCCGGCCCCCGCGGGGAACGCTGTACGCGGTCTACACGTTCCTGGAAGACGTGGTCGGCTGCCGCTGGTGGACCTCGACGGAGAGCTTCATTCCGCGCCGGCCCACGCTGGACATCCCGGCCCAGAACGTCGTGTACACCCCACGGCTGCGTTACCGGGAGGCCTTTTACCGCGACGCCTTTGCGGGCCCGTTTGCCGCCCGGCTGAAGGTCAATGGCCATCACCACGCCGTTCCGCCCGAGTATGGCGGACACTATCGGTTTGCCGGGTTCGTGCACACCTTCTACCCGCTCTTGCCGCCGGAAACGTATTTCGCCTCGCATCCCGAGTGGTACAGCGAAATCAACGGCAAGCGCACGACGGAGCACGCCCAGCTTTGCCTGACCAACGACGAGATGCGCAAAGAGCTGACGCGCAACGCCCTGGCCCTGCTTCGCAAGACGCCCGACGCCGGGTTGATCTCCATCAGTCAGAACGACTGGCACGGCCGCTGCCAGTGTGCGAAGTGCAAGGCGATCGAGGAGGAAGAGGGCTCGCCCTCGGGGCTTTTGGTGCGATTCGTTAATGCGGTGGCCGAGGAGATCGAAAAAGAGTTCCCCGAGGTCCTCGTGGAGACGCTCGCCTATCAGTACACCCGCGAGCCGCCGCGGCACGTCAAGCCGCGCAAGAACGTGGTGATCCGCCTCTGCTCGATCGAGTGCTCGTTTGTCGAGCCCTTGGGAGGCGGCAAGCAGAACGCGAAGTTCCAGAGCGACATCGAGGGCTGGAGCCGGATCGCCCCGCAGTTGTTCATCTGGGACTATGTGACCAATTTCTCCAACTACATCCTCCCGCATCCCAACATGCGGGTGCTGGCGCCCAACCTCCGGTTCTTTGTCGACCACCGGACCATCGGCCTGTTCGAGCAGGGCGACGCGGGTAGCCGCGTGGGCGACTTCGTGCGTCTGCGGGCCTGGCTCTTGAGCCACCTGATGTGGAATCCTCAGGCCGACGAAAAGGCCCTGACCAAGCAATTCCTCGAAGGCTACTACGGCCCGGCGGCGCCGCACCTGGCCGCCTACCTCGACTTCATCCATGAAACGGCCGAGCGGTCGGGCGTCTACCTGAAGTGTTTTATGAACGACACGTCGGCCTGGCTGAAGTTGGAAGACCTGAACCAGGCTACGCGGCTGTTTGACCAGGCCCAAGCGGCGGTGGCCGGCGATGCCACGCTCTCCGCCCGGGTGCGACGCGAGCGCATGCCGCTGGACCACGCCTGGCTGCAGCGTTACTACGGCCTACGCCGGCTCGCCCGGGCCAAAGGCCTGGAATTCCTCGGTCCCAAGGACCCGGCGGCCGCGGCGGCAGAGTACGTGCGTCTGGCCGACGAGTGGAAGGCCGGCCAGTATGCCGAAGCCCGGAGCTTTGCCGAGTATGCCGAGAAGCTCACGCGTCAGTTCCGCCCGGCCGGCCCGCCGCCGGCGCCCTGCAAGGGGCTCCCGGAGGACGACTGGATCGACGTCCAGGACAACCAGTTCCGCCTGGCCCAGCCGGGCGTGTGGGCGACGATCGCCGACGATCCGACGGCCTCCGACGGCAAGGCCGTGCGCATGCCGGGCAGCCACTACGAATGGGCCACCAGTTGGCCCGTGTCGGACGACGTCACCTTCGGCAATCCCTGGCACTGCTACGTCGTCGCCCGCTGCGACGCCAAGGCGGCCAAGGGCCCGGCCATGACCATGGGGATCTACGACTCGCAGGCCAAACGCAGCGTGGTCCATCACAGCGTCACCCTGGAGCAACTGGCCAAACAGCCGGGCTACCAGACCTTCGACCTCGGCGTCCACGAGTTGAACAGCGGGATGTACTTTTGGGTCGCCCCGCCCAAGCGTCCCGACGACGTGACCGCCGTCTGGGTCGATCGGATCTTCCTGGTCCGCGAGCGAGCGAAGAAATAGTCGCGGTGCGGGCGCGAGCGTCGGCGATTCTCCGGTCGCAAGCGACCGGGCTTAACCGGACGTCGTTGAAGCACAAGAGCTTGCGTCAATCGATAAAGCGGCATTGCGTTTTGGCCGTGGCACTTGTGCCGTGTGGTTATGCTTGCTCCACGATCCGAACGATCGCCCCCCCTCTGGGTTTATTGACATTTTCGGCGGTTTGGCCGAGGATGGCGCCATCTGGAAGGGGTGCTGCGGTACGCCGATGCTCAATCTCGGTGGGGGCTGGCTCGCGTCGTGGCGACGAGCGTCATTCGGACCACACGTG
>JBDKTH010000910.1:0-1534 GCA_039680305.1 Thermoguttaceae bacterium
GCGTACTCGGCGCGATGCTGGCCCTTGAACTTGGCATTTCGGGGGCTCCCGGTCCGCATCAGTCCGGGGCACACCGTCGTCACGACAATCCCGTCCTTGGCCAGTTCCGCGCGGAGCCCCTCGGAGAACCCGACCTGGGCGAACTTGCTCGCGCAGTATGGCAGCAGATGGGGGACACTGAGCTTGCCGCCGATCGACGTGATGTTGACGATCCGTCCTCCGCCCTGAGCCCGCATCGCGGGCAACACGGCCTGCGTCGCGTTAAACGATCCCCAGAAGTGGATGTTCATCGCCTCGCGGAAGTCGGTCTGCGTCATTTCCTCGACCGGGCCGGTCTGGATCACGCCGGCGTTGTTGACCAGCACGTCGATGCGTCCTCGAAATCCCAGGACGTCGTCCACCATCCGCTTGACCTCGTCTTGCTGGGTAATGTCGCAAGGAATCGCCAAGACCTCGATCCCCTTCTGGCGGAATTCGGCTTCCGCGCGTTCCAGCTCCGCCTGATCCCGGGCACAGAAGGCCACCTTGGCCCCTTCCGCGGCAAAGCGCCGAGCCAGGACCAGGCCAAACCCGCGAGCCCCGCCGGTGATCAGGACGACCTTGTCGCGAAAGCTGTAGGCGGTTGCCCGTCGCCAGAGAGCCCGAGCGGCCCACAAGGCCGCCAGTCCGCCTGCCGCCCACAGGAGCGATCGATTGGTCGTGTCGGTAGCCATGGTCCTTCCTTTCGCCTGGGCGTGGGAAGTATGAATGCGGTTTCCTGATCGAGCGACGTGCAAGTTCGATGCCGCCGGCTTTGACGCGGCGTCGACCGTGGGGGTGTCGCGTCCGCTTTTCGTCTCGCCGACTGGCATGGGACTTGCAAGAGCGTCTTGACATGCAGGGGGAAGTCCCCGAGATCATGAGTCGGGAGGCGACGAGCCTCCCGAGCGGAGGGCGGGTTGCTTGTCGAGTCGGGAAGGGATGGACCGCAAGCTTCCAAGGCGATAGGCGAGCCTCGCCCTCCCCATCCTTCTCACCGAACGAACAATGACCAAGGAGGTTTGGAGTATGCCGTTCCACGAGATCCCCCGCCAGGACTGGGAATCGTTCTTCGATCGGTTCAGTCGGCAGCACGTCAACGCACAGGTCGACGCCGAGGTCCGGGGCCGTGATGTCCAGGGACGGATCGCCGAGCATCTCGCACTGCAAGGAATCACGGCCAACCTGGAAGAAGAAGACAAGATTCAGATCATCATGGGCGACCCATCCCGGGAGAACGTGACCACCCATGTGATCGAAGCCCCCAACCGCGTCACTTTGCGGGAAGACGCCGGCCACGAGCAAGTGGAAATCGAGGCGGTCGATGGCACACTGACGACCGTCAGCCTCTGATATGCCCCACACCGGCCAGCCCCGGCCCAAATCGCGTCGCTGGTTCCCCTGGACACTGCCGCCGGCCACGAAAGAATCATCCGCCCTTGAAGGGGTTTTGACGGACAAGATCGGTAATCAAGTAGGGCGGTGCCGAGCTTGCGAGGCCCGCCACAGCACCGCC
>JBDKTH010000439.1:0-5811 GCA_039680305.1 Thermoguttaceae bacterium
ATTTTGCGTCTTTCGTGGTTCTCCTCTTCTTCTTCTCCGGCTCTCCCAAGCAAGTTGTGTTTCACGATCACCGCCGAATTCCACGGAAAACCGTCTTTTCATCCCGCGCCCGCAAATACTCGTCACACCGCTGTAACCCGGCAGTATTCCCCGGGTACGTCAGCAAGCCCATCGCCTCTGGAAACCGGCACCATTGATATTCGTCGTGCTCCCAAGACAGCTTCGGAGCCTGGCTCGGATCAACACAGGCCACAAAAACGTGCTCGACGATCTCCGTTGCCTCCGACGCGTACAGATGCCGCCATTCGTTCCGGATGGGATAGGAATACCAGTAGCCGACGTCCTCGAGTCGAATGGCGGCGAAGCCGGTTTCCTCCCAAAGCTCCCGCACCGCGGCCTGCCGGGGCGTCTCACCCTCCTCCAACCCGCCCGTCACGCCTTGCCAAAAGCGTTCCAGGCCGAGCTTGGGCATGGGGACCCGTCGCAGCAGCAGATACTCCCATCTTCCGCTCACGCACCTCGCAGGATAAACAAGGGCTGACACGGGTTGTCTCATCGGCGTGTCCTTTCGTGAGCAGGGATATCCTCGTTTGTGATCGCCGGAACGCTCTGCATTCACATGCGAGAGAGACTCCGAACGAGTCGTCATTGTTATCTGAGAGGTCTTCCCGATAGAATGAATGTGAAGATTATCAATGAATCTGCCGATGGCGGTTGCGTAAAGGGCGATTGGCGACTCTTCAGCCGGGATGATGGACGTTTACCATCCCGGAAGCCATGAATCTACCTGGATATCAACCGGTTTGAAAGGTCATACCATGCTATCCGTGTTTTGTTCTCCTCCCCGTTACACGCAAGGCAAGAACGCCACCGCCAGGCTCGGCGCGGAGATGGCCACCTTGGGATTGACCGGCCCTGCGCTGATCGTCGGCGGCCGGTCGCCGATACGCTTGCTGGCCGACACGTGGAAACGCACGTTCGCCGACGCCGGCATGGCCTATGCCGTGCACCAATTCGGCGGCGAGTGTTCGTTGGCCGAAATCGAGCGGATCAAGCAAGTGGTCCAACGGAACAAGGCCCAGGTGGTCGTGGGGGCCGGTGGCGGCAAAGTGCTTGACGCGGCCCGGGCGGCCGCCGCCGATCTGAGTCTGCCGGTCGTCAACTGCCCCACGGTCGCCTCGAGCGATGCGCCGTGCAGTGCCCTTTCGGTCATCTATTCCGAGGAAGGGGTGGTCGAGGCTCTGCGGCCCTATCGAAAGAACCCGGACCTGGTGCTCGTCGACACGCAAGTGATTGCCCTGAGTCCGCCTCGCCTGCTGGTCGCCGGCATGGGCGATGCCTTGTCGACCTGGTTCGAGGCCAAGGCGTGTGCGCAAGGGCATGTCAAGAACATGCGAGGGGGCCTATCGACGCAAAGCGCTTTGGCGCTGGCGAAACTCTGCTACCGCACCCTGCTGGCCGATGGGGCCGACGCCCTGCGGGCGGTCCAGTCGCAGGTCGTGACCCCGGCGCTCGAACGGATCGTGGAAGCCAACACCCTGCTGTCGGGCATCGGGTTCGAGTCGTCCGGCCTGGCCGCCGCCCATGCCATTCACAACGGCTTGACCACGGCGAAGGCCACGCATGCCTACCTGCATGGAGAAAAGGTGGCGTTCGGACTCTTGGCCCAGCTTGTCCTGGAGGGCCAACCCCGGCCCGTGCTGAATCGCGTTCTGGCGTTCGCCGCCGAGGTCGGGTTGCCGATCACCTTGACCGAGATCGGCCTGACCGAGCTGTCCGGCGAGCAACTCCACCAGATTGCAGTTCGCGCGACCGCCGAAGGCGAAACGATCCACAACGAGCCCTTTGAGGTCCGCCCGGACATGGTGGCCGACGCGATTCTCGCCGCCGACGCGATCGGCCGGGCATGGAAGAAAGAGGGCTCACGGTAGCGTGCGTGAAGCACGGAGCCTGCGTTCGAAGAAGGCCGAATGTCGAAAGGCCAGCGCCCGAAGGGGATCGCGACATATAGCCTTTGGTCATTCGTGCTTCGTCATTCCTTCGACATTGGAGCCTTCGACATTCGACATTTTCCTCCGCCGGGATACCGTTGCCTGAAGCGACACACTATAGTAAACAACGGAACGACCTCCTTGCGATATCCCACCGAGAGTCTCCCACCATGATGACCACCTCCTGCCGTTTGTTGTCGATCCTCGCCGTCGCCCTCCTGGTGCCCTGCCCTGCTTGGGCCGCTCGGCCCACGGTCGACGAGATGAACCAGTCGCGCCAGTGGGCACACTCGCGTTTCGAGGGCCGATCTGACGCGGAGCCGGTCTTCTCCTTCCGCTATGCCAATAAGCCGTCCAAAGAATGGTTGGCAACTTGGCCTTGCCAGCGATCGAGCCGAACGCTCGATGAGTCGCGGGTGGAGTTCACCAGCGTCTATTCGGATCCTGCCACGAAGCTGGTCGTCCGGCTCGTGGGGATCGAGTACCGCGATTTCCCGGCGGTCGAGTGGACGCTCTATCTGTCCAACACGGGCACCCAGCCCACGCCGCTGGTGGAAGACCTTCAGGCGATCGATCTGCGGCTCACGCGATCGGCCGACGCGGAGTTTGTCCTTCACGGAATCAAGGGGGATTTCTGCACGGCCGACAGCTATGAGCCCTACCGGCTGGAGCTGGGACCGAACGTGGCCAAAAAGTTCGCTCCGCCGGCACACTCGGGAAAATCCTGCGACGGTCCCGACGGCTGGCCCTACTACAATCTCCAGACGCCTGAGGGAGGCCTGATTCTCGCCATCGGCTGGCCGGGCCAATGGGCATCGTCGTTCGTGCGCGACGCCGGCCGCACGCTTTCGATCCGCGCCGGCCAACAAAATACCCACCTGGTCCTCAAGCCGGGCGAAGAAATCCGGACGCCGCTGGTCGCGCTGCTGTTCTGGCAAGGCACGGATCGCGTCCGCTCGCAAAACCTCTGGCGTCGCTGGTACCTGGCCCACACGCTGCCGCGGATCGACGGCCACCCGCAGCCGCCGGTCCTCCAGATTCAGACCGCTGCCACGGAAGCGAACATCGCCTTCGTCAAGAGCGTTCTTCAGGCGGGGATTCGTCCCGACGTCTGTTGGCGCGATGCCTCCTGGTATCCGCTCGACACGGGCCCGCACAAGGGGAAGAACGCCTGGCTCAACACGGGCACCTGGGAGCCCGACGCCGCTCGGTTTCCGCATGGGTTCCGTCCGTTCAGCGACTGGGTCCACGCCCACGGCATGCAGTTTCTCCTCTGGTTTGAGCCGGAGCGGGTCGGTGATCCGAACTCCTGGCTCGCCAAACAACATCCCGAGTGGCTCTTGCCCGGCGCCAAGTCGACGGGCGATCTGCTTGACGAGGGAAATCCAAAGGCCCTCGCCTGGTTGATCGACCATGTCGACGGGATGATCCGGCGCGAAGGGCTCGACTGGTATCGGGAGGACATGAACGGCGGCGGCCCCCTGCCCGCCTGGCGCAAACACGATGCGGACGATCGGCAAGGAATCACCGAGAACTTTTATGTTCAAGGCCACCTCAAGTTCTGGGACGAGCTTCGCCGCCGTCATCCCCATTTGCGGATCGACTCCTGTGCCTCAGGCGGACGCCGGAACGACCTGGAGACGATGCGGCGTGCGGTTCCCTTGTTGCGCAGCGATTTCCAGTGGCCCGAGATGCCCGGCGTCGTGGAAGGCAACCAGGCCCATACCCACAGCCTCTCCTCGTGGCTCCCGTTCCAAGGAACCGGCGTGTATGTCCACGACCTGTATTCCTACCGCAGCTTCTACCTGCCTTCGTTCGGCACGGGCCGGCTCCTCACGCCGCAATACCTCGCCGTTCAGCAGCAGGCCTACAAGGAATGCCGCCGCGTGGCCCCCGCGATGCTTTTTGGCGACTATTATTCGCTGACCGATTACAGCCGCCGCCTCGACCAGTGGATCGCCTGGCAGTTCGACCGACCGGAACGGGGCGAAGGGATCGTGCAAGCCTTCCGCCGCGGGGAGTGTCGCGAAGCGACCGTGCGCTATCGCCTGCGTGGCCTGGAGCCGGACGCCGTCTACGTGCTGACCAATTTCGATGCCCCCGCCCCGACCGAACTCACCGGCCGGGAACTGACGGACGTCGGACTGCCGATCACCATCTCCAGCCAGCCGGGGGCGGCGATTATCGCGTATGAGAAGAAACGCTAGTGCAGTGTCTCTCGCAGATCGTGACGGTTGGGTGGCATGCCGTCGTGGATCGCAGCGACAGGTCGGCATGTGGTTCGTCCTCGGAACAAGCCTACCTTGCCAAAGATACTTGGAGGACAGAAGAGAGATTCAATGACCACACCATTCAGCTTTCGTGTTCTAGGTTCCCAGACTTGGGACATTCACGATGACAATGTTGACGTTGAAATAGAAGTGAACGGGATGGTTCGCTACTCAGCAACGTTTTTCACATTGCGAAACATCGCATCGCTGTTCGCAAAGAATAGACAAACGGGGGAGTGCGCAGCCGGAACCTACTTGTGGGCGGCGGACATGATTCTCGTACAGGATCTCCGAATCGAGACGATACGCCAGACTATCGAGGACCTGTTGAGGAGTGGCGAACTTGAGTCAGCTTGTCATCAGATCAAGTAGACGGAGGCAGGAGACGTGGGCCATCAGGGAGAGATCTAGTGGGACATCTGCGGCGAGCCTCGCAAACTCGGCACCGCCCTCCCCTGACTCCGGTAGTCCGACCCTTGCCTCGTCTTCTGCACGTTTCGTGCGACGGCAAACTTGAACCTGCCGGACCGCGTTGTTATTCTATCACCATTGTCCAACAAGGCTTGACGACCATCCTGAGAGAATTGAGGTCGACCATGAAAGAGTCCGATCACAGGGCCGCCCTTAGGGCCTCGCTTATCATCCTCTGCGCCGCCGTAGTCCATTGGGCCGGCCTGGAAACAACGAAAGCCCTTGCCGGTTCCGTAAGTCAAGTGGTCACGTATCCCGCGCCCGCGGGCGAGGCGGTGACGGACGACTACCGTGTGGAGGTCAACGGCAGGCCGGTCGACGTCTATCGGGCGGAGACCGAGTTTTTCGACAAGAAGTACTATTTTGCCTCCTTTGATTTTGCCGGAGAAGTCACGGTTCGTGTCACGTCGGCTCGCTCGCTCGAGCACGCGGCGATCCTGCCCGCGCGGTTCGGGATCAAGCCGACGCACGACAAGCCCAATGGCCTCACCTTCACCGTGCGCCAGCCGTTTCGGATTTCGATCGAGCGCGACGGACGCAATAGTCCGTTGGTCCTCTTCGGGAACCCGATCGAGACCGATCGGCCGAAGCCGGGCGATCCGAACGTGGTCTATTTCGGGCCTGGGGTTCACAACCCGGCAAAGATCCGCCTGACCGACAACCAGACCCTGTATCTGGCCGGCGGCGCGGTGGTCAAAGGGGTCGTCGTGGCCAAAGGCGAGAACATCACGGTGCGCGGCCGCGGCATCCTCGACGGCAACAGCTATCCTCACCTCAAAGGGCCGGGCCGTTTTATGCTCGACATGGTGTCGTGCAAGAACCTGGTCGTCCGCGATCTGATCGTGCGTGGCTCCTGGGGATGGGTGCTTGTGCCGATCGGGTGCGACGGCGTCCTGATCGACAACGTCAAGATCTGCGGCTCCCGCGTGCTGAACGACGACGGGATCGACGTGACCAACTCGCGCGACGTCACGATCCGCAACTGCTTCATCCGCACGCAGGACGACTGCATCGCCATCAAAGGGCTGAAGGGGTACGATCGCAAGGCGTGCGAGAAGATCACGATCGAGGCGTGCGAG
>JBDKTH010000136.1:0-6877 GCA_039680305.1 Thermoguttaceae bacterium
TCGTTGGGCCTGCACCGGCCGATCCCGGTGGGGGCGGCCTGGAAGACCGTCTCCCAGGCGTTCACGGCGGCCGACGATTCCGACGCGGCGCAGTTCCAGTTGACCCGCTTCAAGGTCGGTGCCTACGAGATCGACGACCTGTCGCTGCAGAGTGGGGCGAAGAGCGAACTGGACACGACCAGACGACTTGAGGATGGCACCATCCCGACGCTCAAGATCGGCCATTACGCGCCGCTGACGGCCACTCGCGACTTCTACCAGTTCATGGTCGATACGGAACGCAACTACTGGGTCGGCATGTCCGACTACCTCAAGCAGGAGTTGAAGGTCAAGTCGGTCATCTCGGGCACGCAGCTCGGCTACAGCCCGGCGCACGTTCAGGCGGAATTGGATTACATCGACAACCATTCCTACTGGTGCCACCCAGGCGGCGCGGATCTGCTTCACGACCGCTACAACTGGCAGATCGGGAACACCTCGATGATCAACTCGCTCGGCTGCATCCGGGGGCTGGCCGCTTGCCGGGTGCTGGGCAAACCGTACACGGTCAGCGAGTACAACCACCCATTCCCGAACCAGTATGGCGCGGAAGGCCAGCCGCTGCTCCGCGCCTACGGCCGACTGCAGGGCTGGGACGGCGTGTTCCAGTACACCTACAATCACGATCCGAATTTCGAGCCCAACATCAATCCTCGCTACTTCGACATGATCGCCCGGACCGACGTCCTGGCCCATTTCCCCGCCTGCGCGGCCATGTTCCTGCGGGGCGACGTCCAGGAAGCGAAGTCCACGATCGTCGGGGCCATGGATTACCCGACCTACTTCGATCGACTGGCACGCACCAAGGCGGTCGGTATGGGCATCGACGCTGCCGGCTTCGACTCCCGTCTCACGTTGCTCCACAAGACGGCCGTCGACCTGTCGGGCAAACTCGGCACGGACCCGGCGAGCGTTTCGAAAATCCCCAGCGATCAAAAGGTGTTCGTGAGCGACACCGGCGAGTTGACCTGGAACGTCCAGCAGCCTGGGGCCGGCTACTGGACGGTCAACACGCCGAACACCAAACTGTTCACGGGCTATCCGAAGGGGCGGACCTTCACGCTCGGCGGCGTCACGCTCACGATCGGCAAAACGCGGCTCGATTGGGCCACCGTATCGCTGGTGTCTCGCAACGCCACGGGGTTCGGCGAGTCGGGCCGGCCAGCCAACATCCTCCTGGCGGCCACGGGCGTCTCGGAGAACAAAGGAATGACCATCGAGCACCTGTCGGGCAGTCAGATCACCATCCGCGACAAATGGGGCGAAGGCCCGGTCTCGGTCGAAGGCATTCCCGCCACGGTCACCCTGCCGGCCGATTCCGCCAAGGTCAAGTGTTTCGCGCTTGATCCAAGCGGGAATCGTAAGAAGGAGATTATCGTCGAGAAAACCGCCGGCGGCTCGAAGATCGTCCTGAAACCCGCGTATGAAACCGTGTGGTACGAGCTCGACGTGAAGTAAACGGGGCGACTTGGGGCAGTCCTGCGATTGGGAGCGATTGCTCCAACCCGTTTGGCTACTGCTTTCAAGCTCGCTGCGGGCCGCAGCCGAAGAGTTCAGCGGGAGTACGCCTCGCGCGACCGCCCAAAGGTCAGTCCCGAAGGGGAACTGTGCGGGCTGCGCAAGGTGTATCGCTTCTGCCGAGGCGTTGCGTGTCGGGCGCGGCGTGCCTCCCGAGAACACCTGTGGGGGGCTTCGATTATGGCGAGCGGTTGGACGGTGCGGGCAGACTTCTCCTTGAAGTCAGGGCGACTTGGAAGCGGTCGCTTCTCGCTGGGGCACTGCGCACTGACGGTCTGGGCTGCGCTGGTCGCCATTCTGCTCACCCACGGGGCGGCGTCGGCCGTGGAGGTCCCGCCGTTCGAGGTTGGCAGCGCGCCGAACTCGGTGTTGGGCGGCGTGTGGGAAGGCTATCCCCAGGAACAGGCTGCCGAAATGGAAGTGGCCCCGGCAGAGGCTGTGGGGAGCTGGACGGTTGACTACCGCGTCCGACAGTTCTGCGACAGCCGGACGAATTATGAATTCGGGACGCCCGAGCTGCCGCCCGACGGCTGGACCCCGCTGAGCCGGCTTTGCTTCCCCTTGGATTCGACCTGGCATGGACTGGACGTGGGGATCGACCGGCCCAACTGGGAACTGCATCTGTCGTGGATGACGCCCATGGAACGGGGCATCGACGGCGACATGGAAGACTACGACTGGACGATCCCCGGCGCCGATTTCACCGACTTGGGGTTCACCAAACAGCATTGGACCGACGGCCAGATGCTCGACCTGGGCTTCAACCTTCGGCTCTGGAACGATCCGTTTGGCTGGCCGGTCGAGGTCTGGGGCGCGGGCGGCTTTCGCTGGCAGCGGTTCGGCCTGATGTGCTACGACCTGGCCCAGGTCAAATGGGACGACGAGTGGCTCTCGCCGCCGTATACCGAGGCCGGGGACGTGATCGCCTTCAAACAGGAGTACGCGATGGGCTATCTCGGCGGCCAGCTTCGCACCCGGCTCTTTCCCACGGCCCGGCGGCCGATCCGCGTCGTGTTCCAAGGCGATTGGGCCGGCGTCGGCGCCCGGAACGTCGATCACCATCTCTTGCGCGAAGGCGACCGCTACACGATCGAGACCACCCACGGCTCGTCCTGGCACCTGGGGCTGACCGCCGATGTGCCGGTCACGCGGCGCTTGGAGGTGGGCGTGGCCGTCGACTATCTCCAGATCCACACCCGCGGCCGTCACCGGCTCCTGAACGAGCCCCTCGGCCAAGACTACACCTGGGACAACGGCGTGCGCGTCTGGTCCGACCAGACCTGGCTGACCGCGTTCGCCCGGGTGCGGTTCTAAGAGTCCGTCTGGGAAGCCCTCTGTTCCAGCCCCCGGTGCGCGTCCGCCGGATGAACCTCAAAAACAGAGATTTGACTTCTCAAAAAAGGCTCGTCCGCAGAATTCGTGGGCAATCGCTCCCCAAAAGAAACCGGGGCTCTGCCCCAGACCCCGGGATTTATCGCATTGATGCCAATCCCGGAGCCCGCGGACACGCGGTCGTGAATTGTCGGCTGAGAATGAACCGCACAGGTCGTCTCCGGGCTTGGCACGAAAGCGACAAATCCCGGCGGTTTGGGGGCAGAGTTCCCAACGAGGCACCCACAGATTCTGCCGAAGAGCCCAAAAGAACCGACCGTCCCCTTGGCCATCTTGAAGACGCCCCCCGTCCGACGCATAGCAGCTATACTTTCTGCCGGATTGGCTATAAATTCCGCGAAATCGTCTCCTGCTCCTGTCGCGATCGCATACATTGGCTTTTGGGGGAGCGGCTTGGCCGATACGGCCGGTTCGCGCGTGCTGCGTGCTTCTCGTTGTCATTGTCTCTTCTTATTCAGGAGTCGGAGATGCGACACTCAGTGCAGCGAGGCTTTACGCTTGTGGAACTCTTGGTGGTCATTGCGATCATCGGGATCTTGATTGCGTTGCTCCTGCCGGCGGTCCAGGCGGCCCGCGAGGCGGCGCGGCGTTCCCAATGTTCGAACAACCTGAAGCAGGCCGGGCTGGGCCTGCATAACTACGAATCGGCCTATCAGAGTTTCCCCTTCCGCATGGGCGGCACGGAATCGGGAGGCGATCCGAAATCCAATGAGGGCCGGATCTCGGGGTGGGTGCCGTTGCTGCCCTTCTTGGAACAGGCTCCGCTCTACGACGCCATCAAGGCGGGAACCGGCGGCTATGTGCCGTATGGCCCGCCCTCCTGGAACACGGGGTTTGCCCCCTGGCTCGCTGCCGTCCCCGGGCTCCTCTGCCCCAGTGACCCGAAGACCAGCAAGACTGCCACGGAGGCCGGAAAGTCGAGCTACGCCTTCTCCATGGGCGACTCGATCAACCTGCTGAGCAGCACCTACAGTGCGTTTTCGACGACCACGAGGCACCGCGGGCTCTTCTGGAAAAAATCGGGCGTGCGGCTTCGTGACATCACCGATGGAACCAGCAACACGATTGCCGTCAGCGAGCGGGCTATCGGCGCAAGCGGCTTTAACACGATCAAGGCATCGATCGTCGTCGATACGGCCGCAGCCGCCAACCCGGCCACCTGCTATTCCAAGCGGAACAACGCTCCCAGCGGCACCTACAGTGGTGTGACCTGCTACAATAACCAGGGAATCCGCTGGGCCGAGGGCGGGCCGATGTACTGTGCTTTCACCACCATCCTGGCGCCCAATTCGCCCTCCTGCCACGAAGGCACCAACTACTACGGCATCCACACGCCCTCGAGCTACCATCCCGGCGGTGTCTCGGGCTTGTTCGCCGACGGGTCGGTCCGCTTCCTCAGCGAAACGATCGACACGGGAACGGCCGCCACGACCGGCGTGGAAGTGACCAGCGGGCCCAGCCAATTCGGCGTCTGGGGCGCCATGGGCTCCAAGGACGGCGGCGAAACGTATACTTATTGAGCACGCCGAACCAGAGCTTCACCGGGCCATTGCCAAACATGGAGCCATCGTTTGGAGTTGTCCCGTCGAAATGCCTGGCTCAGCTTTCGCTGATGCTTCCCGTCACGGCGACGTCTTGCGCACCAGCGGCGCGAAGAGCTGGAACTCGTCGATGGTCGGGCCGCCCTGCCCTTCGGTGATGTTGAGCCGCACGAGACACGCGGTGACCGGAGCGAATTGCACTTCCCGCTGCGGGCCGATGCCCTGGCCGCGGTGGAACGTCCGCCACTGGTCGCCATCCTTGCATTGCAGCTCGAAGGCTTTGACGCGCACGCCGTACCGCACGCACTCCTGGATCACGGCCCGGTCGAACGTCTCCGGCCTGCCGAGGTCGACCTCCAGCCAGCAGGGACCGGTCGCCGCGTCGGTGGCCCAGCGGGTGTTTTCATCGTCGTCGACCGCCTTCGCCGCGCCGTAGCCGCCGAGGTTCTGGTAGACGTTGGAGGCCTTCGCCCGCTTGCCCGTGGTGAGCGGTTCGCCGACCAGGGGGACAGCGATCGGCTTGAGGTCGATCGCCGGCAAGTCGAGTTCCAAGGCGACGATCGTGTCGATCGGGTGGCGGTCAGCTTTCGGCACGGCGATTTCGAGGCCAGACGCGCTCTGCTGCACGCTGGCCGTCCCGCCGGTGAGCACGCGGCTCTTGACGATCTTCGCCGGCAGCGGCGGCAGCAGGAGCGTTTCCTCCGGCCAGGCCGTGATATGGAGATAGACCGTGTTGCCCTTGCGGGTCGAGGCGATGCGCTTGGTCGGCTTGTAGGGGCCGCCGCGCGTGGCGTAGATCGAATCGCCGTACTTCGCCAGCCAGTCGCCGATCTCCCTGAGTCGCTCGGCCTGACCAGGGTCAATGAGGCCCTCGGGGGTCGGGCCGACGTTCAACAGCACGTTGCCGTCGCCGCCCGCCGCGCGGACGAGCATCACGAGGCAAGCCGAGAGCGGCTTGACGCCGTCGTTGGGGCCGCCCCACGCCCATTGGTTGTGCGCCGAGAGCGTCATGCACGACTCCCAGGGCCGCTCCAGGTTGAAGCCGCCGATGCGCTGTTCCGGCGTGTCATAGTCGCCGCCGTCGCCGGTGCGGTTGTTGATCAGGATGTCGGGCTGAAGCTGACGAACCATCTTGATCGTGTTCGCGCCGCGTCCCTTGAACATCTGCGGCACGTCGTTCCAGATCGTCACCAGCGGCCCGCAATTGGTGATCAGCTCGCGGATCTGCGCCAGCAGATAGCGGTTGTAGGCGTCGAGGTCGGCGCGTTCACGCGGGACCTTGCCGCCGGGGCTGGTCAGCGGAAAGTCTGAGTGGTGCCAGTCGCAGACGCTGTAGTAGGTGCCAAACGCGATCCCCTGCTTGCGGCACGCCTCGGCCAGCTCTTTGGTCACATCCCGCCCGAACGGCGAGTTCATGATGTTGTAGTCGGTTTCCTTCGTGGCGAACAGGCAGAACCCGTCGTGGTGTTTGGTCGTCAGCACCACGTATTTCATCCCCGCCGCCTTGGCGAGGCTGGCCCATTGGTCGGCATTGAATTTCGCCGGGTTGAACTTCTTGTAGAGGTTGTCGTACTCCTCGATTGGGATCGACGCCCCACGCGCCCAGCCGATCTCCTTGTGCGTCAGGCTCACCGGGCCCCAGTGGATGAACATGCCGAAACGCATCGCCTGCCACCGCTCGAGCGCGGCCGGATCGGGCTTCATCCACGGCTCGGCCTTGGGCTCGGCGCCTGATGCGACGGCAGAAAGCATCAGCAGGGCCCCGGCCGTTACGGTTCGCAAGATTCTCGCGTTCATGGGCTAGTTTCTCCTTTGTCAGGTGGACCGAGAGCAGTATCGAAAACGGGGTAGAGTCTCACGAGGACCACGACAACGCCAACAGCCGCCCTGCGTCTATCGCAGGTAAAACACTTCGGTCATGTCGGTCCAAATCTTTCCGTTGGCCGCGGCTTCGGGGAGCGGAAGCTGGCAAGGGTCGGTCTCCTTCCACCACCGCTGGGTCTCCGGATCGGCGGCCATCTTCTTCATGTCGGCGTCAAAGTCGCGACCGGTGTATTCGAGGTAGGCGAACAGATAGAGCTTGCCCTCGATCTGGCGCTGCCAGATCGAGAAATTGTCGATATGGCACTCCTTTAGCATCCGGGTGACCGACGGCCACGGCTTCGCGTGCAGCTCCCGGTAGCGGGCCGCCATCTCCGGCTTCAAGCCGGTGATCCAGGCGTGTCGCTGGGGCTCGGGCCTGGTGTCGCTCAATCCGGCCAGCAGCAAGCCGAACGCGGCCGTCGAGAGGATCGCAAGACTACGGAGCGTTACGCGGGCTGACGTCATGACATCTCTCCTGATGAGGCTTGACATACAAGTTCCGTCGTCAAGGTAGGGCGGCGCCG
>JBDKTH010001374.1:0-14375 GCA_039680305.1 Thermoguttaceae bacterium
CAGCTTGGCCTGCACGGCAAGCCCTGTGGGATTCTCAACGTGGCCGGCTTTTACGACACGCTCCTGGCCGTCTTCGACCAGGTCGTGACGGAAGCCTTCGTGCGTCCGGCCCACCGCTCCCTGGTCCTCGTGGAGAGCGATCCCCAGAGCCTCTTGGAGCGTCTTGCCGCGTTTCAACCACCCCAGTTGCAGAAGTGGATCGAGCGCGACGAGGTGTGAAGGCCGGGGGCAACAATTCCCTCTCCCTCCGGGAGAGGGTTAGGGTGAGGGGAATTGCCGCGAGATACCGTCGTGTGCCACTGGCGTCCCGCCAGTGCTCTTTGAATTGAATCGGGCTTGCACATTGCCCCTCCCGAAGACCTCATCGATCGGGCAAGCCTCAAGCCGATGCCGACTGCAAGCTCGTCTCGGTTGATGGTATCGGGTGCGGCCAGTGCCGGATCAACTGGCCTGGCAAGGGGAAACACTGGCAAGATGCCAGTGGCACCAGACGTCTCGGCTTACTTCCCGCTCGGCTTGGCCTTCGCGGCTCGAAGCGACTGCAACTCCTGGCGGAACTGACTCAGCGTCTCATCGGCGCGGCGCGACTGGGCGTCCCACTGCGGCTGACTGCCCACGTAGTAGAGCCGCGTGCGGAAGGCGTCGATTGAATCGGTGAACTCGGCCACGTTCTTGGCGACGACCTGGCCGGAAAAGACCTCGATCACGTCGGCCGGCCGGCGCAGATGGAACGTGCGCGTGCCGGAGGTGGCCGTGTGGATGGCCAGGAAGCTCTTGTTGGCGTAGACGATTTCGTCGGCGTCGCAGTAGAGATGGCAGCCGGCTCGCCGGGCGATGGCCCGCAGCAGGTCGGCCGGGGCCATCACCGATCCGATCCAAATGTCCGTGGCCCGCTGGGTGCGCCGCTGGACAATCGCCGGACGCTGGTTGTCGACAAAGCGGGCCAGCACTTCCGCCCCTTCCGGACCGAAGAACCGCTCCGGGAGCTTCGTCTCCGCGGCTGGCTTTTGCACTGCCTGGCCGGTCTTCGGGTCGAACTGCCAACGCGGCCGTTCAAAACTGCCAAACTGCCGCTGGCGGTCGAAGGTGGGCCACTGGGCCGCCCCGGCGTCGGTCAGCCGCATGGTCGGCGCGGTGGCCTGAGCGATGGTCGATTCCAGCCGGAAGCCCAGCAACTGCTCGCAGTGGCTCACGTCGCGCTCGGACGTGCGGTCCGGATCAAACAGGCCCGGCGCAAACATCCACACCAGCACCGCGCCGCGGCGGCGCAGCCGTTGGTCGATCCGTTGCCGCCCCTCGTCCGTCAGCCGGAAGCAGTTGATCATCAGGTAGAGCTTGTAGGGCCTGGCGTTGTCCGCGAGGATGTCGTCCAGTTCGTAGTGATCCACCGGGGCGCCGATCCGGCAGGTTTCTTGGACCTTGAACGCATCCAGAAGCGGCGCCATCACCGGCCAGGGCGGGCTGACCAGCATGCTGTCGAGATCCACCACGGCGGCGATGTCGGTGTCGCTGGTGCGATCGGCGGCCATGGCCGCCTCGCCGATTTGCTGCATGCGCGAGAAGAGCGAGAGGATCGGCGGGTGATGGTACCACTGGCGTCCCATCTGGAACCACCAGCCGTTGCCCCCTTCGCACAGTTGATGGGCGAACTCGCGTTTCAGACAGGCCAACGACTCTTCCAGCCCCGGCGCCCGGCCGTAGAGCGAGGGGTTGTGCGGCGAGAACTCGCTGAAGTTGGTGCGGATGTCCGACTCGCTGATCCACAGCTTGCCGTGCTGCTTGAAGCTGGCCAGGAGGAAGCGGTTGCAGGCATGCTCGCCCTGCCCGCGGCGGTCGTACTGCGGCGGCCCGGACCAGAAATCGACGTCCGGCGAGGCCAGCAGATCCTTGAGCGTGGCCTGCCCGCCCTCCAGAAGCCAATGGTTCTGCAGATAGCCGTGGAACATGCCCACGAGTTGCTGCCGGGCACACGCCTGCTTCACCGCCCGGGCGAAGATCAGCAGGGAGTCCTCCATCACCTTGTTGTGGACGTAATAGTAATCCTGCATCCGCTGGCGGAGCGACTCGTCCCAGAAGACGCCCGTGGCGCCCTGCCGCCGCAGGCTCGCCTCGGGCGGCAGGGCCGTGCCGAAGTCCACCTGCGAGTCGTGCCAGGCCTCGCGCAGCCGGGCCACGTCGCCCTGGTACTTGCGCCTCAGGTAGTCGCGCAGGGCGCGCAGCATGGGCGGCGAGTAGTCCAGGGCGTAACGTCCGTTGTTGTAGTCGCCCCAGTAGTACCATTCCTCGGTGCCGCCGCCGCAGACGAAGTAGCCGATAATGTTCTTCGCATACGGCGACTGGCGAACGTGCGTCACGTACTGTGCGAGGGCTTCCGCCGTCTTTTCCCGCCAGACCGTCGAGGCGAAGCTCGGATAGCCCCGGTCTTCCGGCGGGAGATGCTTCACCGCGTACCACTTCTCGAAATGGTCAATCGCCCCGTCGCTGAACCGCAGGACTTCGTCCGGGTAGTTGCGCACGAAGCCCGGCGGGGCGCAGACGTAGAGCCGCAAGATCATCCGCGCGTTGGGAACCTTTTCCAAAAACTTCCCCACCTGGTCGTCGAGCCGGCGGAAGACGTCTTGCTGTTGGCCGGGCCAGCCCACGCCGCCGACCATCTCAAAATGCACGCGAACGCCGCAATCGGCGATCTGGGCGATCTGATCGAGCGTGCCGGCGCAGCGCGTGTAGGTCATCGGGCCGCACGGCTTGCCGTCGAGCACGATCGTCGGCACGCCAAGCACCGGTTTCACTTCGGCGATGGTCTGCGCTTGCGTGGTCGGCGCTGCCTGGAAGCTGGGCATGGCCAGTTGACCGCTGGGCACCGCACCGCGCAGCGGGTCCGAATCGCTGCCGTCTGGCTGGCCGTCGGCATCCGTGTCGGCGCATTGCGGATTCGTCCCGCGCTGGAACTCGACCAGGTCCGGCAGGCCGTCGCGGTCGGAATCGATGGCCGGCTGGCCCCGGCCCTGGACGCTGCTGAGCATGCCGCTGACGCGTTGTTCGAGCTTGGCCACGGTCTCTTTCCACCGCTCCGGCCCGGGCGCGTGCGGCACGAGCGTCAGCTGCACGTCGAAGTCCTGCTCGATCCGTTTCGTCGTGTTCCAACTGAAGGGCTCGGCGTAGATCCACTCGTGTTCTTTGGCTTGGACCGAGTCCATGTAGTACAGTCCGCCGTCGGCGTGGCGTGCAATCACCCCCAGCCCAAAGCCTTTGGGGCCCGTGTAGCTGACGTCATGCCACAGTCTGTCGTTGATCCACTGGTTCTTGGCGCCCGTGGTCTGCATTGCCGTGTCGTGCTGCCGCGAGTTGCTGTAGCTGCCGGCCGCGGTGCCGGTCGTGCGAAGCGAGACCGGGATCTTCAACCACGTCAGGTCGACCGGCTTGGCCGCAGTGTAGTGGTAATCGACCTCGACAAAATCGCGGAAGAAGCGGTAGTCGACGCGCAGGCTGTTGGCCGGGTCCAGAACTCCCTTGTACTCGACGCGCAGACCGAGGAACACGGGGCCCTGGCCGGTCTGTTCTACTGGGAGACCGGCGAACTTCTCCGGCCGGACGGCATTCTGACGCCCGATCCACCAGGTCAGGCCGTCGCCGAGCGTTTCGATTCGCCGGGAGCCCTCCTTGAGCACGAGCGACCCAAGAATCCCGCCCCGGCTGCGATCGATCGTGGCCTGATATCGATCGGTCTCGACCACTTGATCCCGACGCCTGGCAACACTGGCCGTCGCTGCCGCGTCTGGACCCTGATACAGGAGATACCGTCGCTTGGCTCCGCCGGGCAGACCCGCGACCGGATCGACGAGCAGTTCCGCGCCCAAGGCCTGCACGGGCACCTCGCGGTCCGCCTCCAGGTCCCACGCCCGGAATGCCCCGTGGTCGAGTTTCAGGCCGTCGGTCGGGATGCGAACGGGCCGCGTGATCGTCTCGCTTTGGGCCGGCGTGGTCACCGTCAGCAGCCACCGTTGGGTGGCCTCGGCAAAATGCCAACGCGGATCCTCGGCGCCCGGGGCCCCCAGGCATGTGCCGACCAACAGGCCGAGGGCGACGGCTGCCAGACCAGCGAAAGCGGTAACTCGGAGGGGGAAACGGGCGTCGTATGCCAGGCAACGCGGGCGAAGCAGTCGATTCATGATCGCAGCCATCGGAGGGCAGGGGGGCGGCACAAGGACTCGATTCGCTCTAGTCTAGCCTCCCAACACGATCGCTGACAAGGGTGATGATCGCTTCCGACTGGGCCCCAGATGAACTTCCATCAGCAAGGGAAACGACGCCCTCCCGGAATCCCACGGGATCGTTCACTGACTTTCGGGCTGGCACGCCTCGAGGGGCGCGAACAAGACGACGCGCGTCCCATGGCCCGGCTCGCTGTCGATCTCCATGCGCCCGCCGATCGTCTCCAGACGTTCGCGGATGCTGAACAGGCCAAAGCCCGATCGGTTGGCCTGTTGTTCCAGACGCGTGGGGTCGAAGCCCAGGCCGTTGTCGCGAACCTCGACCCGCACACACCCCTGCCCGCGCGTCACGGTGATCTCCGCGGAGGCGACTTGCGCATGGCGGACGATGTTGCGCAGCAGCTCCCGGATCGCCTGGAACAGCAGGATCTGCAGGCTCTGGTCAATGCATCCGGCCTCGGGATCCATGGCGAGGAGGACCTCCAGGTCGTGCTTCTCTCGCAGACGGCGTGCCAGCCAGAGAAGCCCGGCCTCCAGGCCCCCGTCGTACAATACCGGAGGGCTCAGTTCCTCGGTGATCGACCGCGCTTCGCTCAGGCACTCGCTTAGGAGGTCGTCGATGTCCCCGAGCAGTTGCGTCTGGCGGTCGTCCAGGGGGCGACGGCGGAGCAAGGTGGTTTTCAATCGCGTGGCGGCCAGCATTTGCAGGAGATGATCGTGGAGAACGTGCGCCAGCCGGCGGCGTTCCCGCTCCTCGCTCTGCGTGATCTCGGCGGTCAGTCTGCGCAGTTGTTGGGCGCGGTGCTCGGCAACGGCCGTGCGCTGCGCCACCTGTTGTTCGAGCGATTCCAGGAGCCCGGCCCGCTCAATCGCGATCGCTACGTGGTCGGCGACCGCCTGCATCATCGCTGACTCGTCTTCGGCGAACGCCTCCTTGACATGCGAACCGAAGCAGATCGCCCCGCGCGCGTGGCCCGCGATGACCAACGGGTGGCAAACGAGCGTTTTGAACCCTTCGGCGGCCAATTCGGCACGCACCTCGACCGGCGGTTCTTCCAGGTGTGGGCCAGCCCGTTCGCAACAACTGGCCCGGGAATCCTCGAAGACGGCCGGCGAGTCGAGCCACGCGATCTTCTGGGCCAGCTCCTCGGGAAGCCCCGCCGACGCCTCCAGCTGAAGACGCCCGCTCTTCGGATCCTCCAGGTAATACAGAAAGGCCTGGCAGTCCAGATGCGCCATGACCTTTTCGCACAAGGAACGGACGACCGCGCGAGGATTGTCGTTGGCCAGCAACTGGCCGGCCACCTCGGAGAGAATGGCCAGGCGTTGGTTGCGGTGCTCCAGCGCGGCCTCGGCCAGCTTGTGTTCGGTGATGTCCAGGTTGACGCCGATCATCCGCAGGGGATGCGCCTCGGCGTCGTACGACACCTTCCCGCGGGCCTCGATCCAGTGCACCGTCCCGTCCGGATACACCACGCGATACACGCTGGTCGCGTAGGGCGCTTGCTGGGCAAACACCTGCTTGAGGTATTCGAGCGTGCCCGCAAGATCCTCCGGATGGACCCGCGCTCGCCACGCCTCGATGGGGAGGATCAGCATGTTGGCCGGCAAGCCCATCACGTCCAGGTAGATCGGTGACACCCGGGCACACCCGGTGGCAAACTCCCAGACATAGCAGCCCACGCGTCCCGCCTCTTCGGCCATGCGAAGCAGCTCGACCCGCAGGCCAAGGGCGTCCTCGGCCAGCTTCTGTTCCGTCACGTCGCGGGCCACCATGACGATCGCTTCCACGTAGCCATCGGCACGCGTCTCGGGGACGAGCCTGGCTTGATAGTACTGTGGGGAGGGCGTCTTGATGCCGAGTTCCACCTCTTGCGGCTGGCCGGTGCGAAGCACGGCGTCGAAGGCCTTGTCCCAGCCTTCGTCATACTCGGGCAGGAGGCCAGTCTCGCGAAGGGTTTTCCCCAGGAACACCTCGCGAGGGATCCCCGTCAGCCGTTCGACCGCCGGACTGATGAAGAGATGTCTTGCCTGCCGGTCGAACTTGACGATCACATCGGGCGCATGCTCGAGGATCGCCTGGAGCTCCTGCTTCGTCGGCACCGACGGCTTGTTGGCCTCGGGCTGGGCCGGCTCAGGTCGCGGCGAGGATGGCGTGCCAGACATCGCCAGCCACCGGAACGGCAAGCTCCCCGGTGTCCCACAAGACGGCATGGCCCATGCGAGCGCGCGCCGACCGACAAGCCACGTGACGATCGCCAGTGCGATGGCGCCGAAAAGCACGAGCGGAAGCGCCGATT
Source organism: Thermoguttaceae bacterium (assembly GCA_039680305.1). Classification (GTDB taxonomy): domain Bacteria; phylum Planctomycetota; class Planctomycetia; order Pirellulales; family Thermoguttaceae; genus JBDKTH01. The sequence continues at coordinate 6,512 of JBDKTH010001374.1, forward strand.
CGCCTGCCCCGAAACCGCCTACGATTCCCATCCCCGCGCCCTGGATGCTGGTCCAGGTGCTTCCACTGGCAGATCGTGCGCGATTCTGCCTTGACATGGCAGTACGTCGGCCCTGGTTAACTAGGATGAGGGGCTTGATATGCGACTGGCGGGGGCCGCCAAGGATGAGTTAAGCTCTCATTAACTATAGCACTTGTGTCAAATCGTCTCGCCCCGTGGAAAACGACGCGATTTCCCGGAAGCCAAGGCGGCTCCCGGCAATCGCCGAGCGGCGGAGGAGGAGACCGCAAACCGCCGGGCCAGGCGGGGACAGGTTGGCGGCAGGAATGAAAAAAAAGCAAGGACTGCTGCCAATCCTTGCTTCTTCAGGTTGGTTTGTTCGAGCGGTCGCCGGACGCCCCTTACGCGCGCCAGGGCCGTTGGCGGTCGTCGAGGCGGCCGATCAGTTTGCCGGCCAGCTCGCAGTTAGCCTTGATCTGGAAGTCGAGCATGCCGACGGCGATAAAATCGGCGCCGTTCTTGAACGCGTAGGAGAAGCCTTGGTTCGGCAGGAACGCGCCGGCGGCCAGGACTTTGAAGGCGATCCACGGCTTGGTGACCGTCTTCATGAACTCGATCGTCTCCTCGGGGTCGATGCACCACATGTTGTCGTACCAGCCGTCGCCGCCGTCGAGCCAGATGAACTCTTTGCGCTTTTCCTTGGGCGTGGCCGAGGGGTAGGCATCGCTGTGCAACGTCTTGACGTAGAAGTCGCAGGGGACCTGCTGCTTCTCGCAGGCCATGGGGACCAGCAGCGAGTGGCTGCCGACGCCCACGGGGATGTCGTGCTTCTTGGCCAGCTCCACCGCCTTGGCGAGCCGGTCGACCGCGCCGGCCTTGACCATCTGGTCGCCCGACACGCCCCAGACGTACAGGGCCACCGCCCCGGTGTCGACCTGGCGCTGGATGTGGTCCTTCAGCGCCTTGTCGGTCTGGCTGAGGTTCACTTCGATGTGCGGGATGAACTGCATGTGGCCGTTATACTCGCGGTTGTAGCGGGCGACGTAGTTGGCCCCGGTCTCGAAGACCGTGTTGATCCCGCTCTCCTCGGCCACCTTCAACGTCTCGATGATCTTCTGGTCGGTCGCATACGCACGGAACAGGCTGCCCACGTAGCGGAGGTCGCGCGCGTGCATGAAGCCGGAGATCAGGTTGCCGCCCAGCAACACCCGGCTGATCTTGGCCTTGCCCAGCATGCCGTAGGGCAACGGCGCGGCCGCCGGCGCCGCCGCGGTCTTCTTCTCTTCTCCATGGGCCGTCTCTCCGGCCATCGCCAATTTCCCCGCGCCGGCGGCTCCGGCCACGGCCAGCGACTGATTCAGAAAGCTACGTCGATTCAACTTCTCAGGCTGCGACATCTCGGACTCTCCTGCGGTCGTATGCGAGGGATGGACGATCGCGCTATTCTACCACCCGCCAAGGGGTGCTCGCAAGAGCGAAGACGGCAAGCCACTCCACCGGTGTGCTCGTGTGCCACGGCTTGCCCGGAGGGCAAACCGTGGCATACGCACTCCCGCATCCGTCTACGGCTTGTTCGCCGCTTCCTTGGCAAGACGGCGCAGGACCGGTTCATAGTCGGCGAAGGCGCGTCCTTGGGCATACTCGCCGACGCGATGCTGCCGGGCCAGGCGGATGTACTCCTCGCAGGCCGCCACCGGATCGGGCGGTCCCACGAACGGGCGGCCTTGGCCAGCGGCCTCCCGTTTGAACTCCGCGTACCGTTGGAGCCACACCAGGTCCAGCGGCAATCGCTCGCGCCGCACCCGCTCCTGGAGCACGGCGTCGTCGCGCACCGCGTCGAGCGCGTTGGCGAACAGGCCCGTGGCACGCTCCAGGTCGTCCAGCGTCAGCCATCGGGTCGTATCGGGCATGTAGCAGCCCAAGTAGACCTTGGAGCGGCGGACCGCTGCGCTCATCGCGTCGAGATACTCCCGCAGATACGGGGCGGCCGGGCCGTAGTAGCCGGCAAGGAACTGGTCGACGAGCTTCTTTTCGTCGGCCTCGGGATTCCACAGCAGATGGGCCAACAACCAGGCGCGGAGCCGGACGAACTCGCCGATCCGGCTGCCGCTGTCGCCCTGCTCGAACAGGCCGATCGCGCGGTGCCGCACGAAGTAACGCAGGTTCGACGCCAGGACCTCGTAGTTCGGGTGCGGAATCAGGTAGGCGCGAAAGTTCGTCACGTAATCCCAGATGTAGAGCTGCGGCGCGATCCGGCTCCAGCCCTCGATGTCGTTGCGGAACTTCTGGTTCTGCGGGCCCGTCTCCAACGGCTCGGCAAACGAACACTCGATCGAACAGAGCCGGATGATCACATTCTTGCGCGGGCGCACGCTCTTGGGCGGCTTGCGCGTGTACTGGTAGGCCAGCGTCTCGACCAGCACGTCGGGGAACTCCCTTTCGACCTCCTCGGCCACCGCATTGACGAACTGGAGCACCAACCCGGCCGGGCTCTCTTCGCGCTCCTCCACCGCGCGGCACCGATCGCACTCGCAGTGGCGGTTGTTGTCGTTCTGGCTGACCGAGATCATCGTGGCCCCCGGCGTGGTGCGGAGCCGCTCCAGGGCGTTGCGCGTCAGTTCCTTGCGCATCTCGTCATTGGTCAGGCACAATTGGGCCCCATGCGCTTGACGCTTGCCTTTGACCAGGCTGTACCATTCCGGGTGGGCCTGGAAATACTTGTCGGCCGGCAGAAGCGGGTTGATCTCGGAGAACGTATGGACCCAGCCGATCAGCCCGTTCGGGCCGCCGTACTCCGCCGGGATCGTGTAATGATCCGCGCCGTTGAGCTTCAGCCGGGCGGAGAACAGGCCCATCTCACGCTGCTCTTGTGGGCTGATGCCCGCATGCGAAAAGGGCACGCCGTCGGACGTCGCCAGATACCGCGTCGCCCGGTCGATCACCTTCGGGGCATAGCTCACATCGACGGGCGCCAGCGTCAGCGTCGGCCGCTTGGGAATCCGGACCTCCGTGGGCGTCCACCATCGCACCCCGAGCGTATCCTCCAGCAAGGTGTAGACGGCGTAGAGCGTTCCCCGTCGGGGATGCCCGACCAGGACCAGGTCCCGCCCGAGTGTCTTGATCACGATCGCGTCGGGCTGAAGCTTCGTCGGATCGAGCGTGGGCAACAGCTTCTTGGTCAACTCGCCGTAGCCGACCATGATCCGCGGGGCGTCGCGTGGAAGATCCTCTTCCGAGAAGATCGGCAACGTCGCCCCGGTCATCTCGGCCAGGTGCGTCTGGAGTTCCTTGGCCGCCGTCAGTTCGACCGGCGTGGGCTTGCAAGGCACGACCACCACGTAGTCGCTCTTTCCGTCGCGGCTGAGCGTCAGCCCGTCCTCCGCCGAAGCGACGACCGACGACAGGACGACAATCCAACAGGCAAGAACCAGTCGCATGGCAAGTCTCCACAAGGGGGCGTCATGGTTGGTCGCGGCAGAGCCGCACTCCCTGATAGAATACTTCACGCCGAAACGGCGACAATGAGCGGTTCAGTCTTCCCAGCTGTCAGTTTGGTGCAGTCGGCTCGATGGGGGGCAGTCCCATTGCGTGGCTTCCGAGATCGCCGCCCTCCCGTGCAACGCGGGACATTTCACGGTCCCGGCTGGCCCTTTTTTCCGCCGACGCTCACGACCCGCACGCTGACCTGCTCGTCACGCTGCATGTAGCCGAGATACTCGTACTTCACCTGATGCGCGGCGACGAATTCCTGCCAGGCGCGGAATTCCCCAAGGCTCCGGAAGCCCGGGTAGCAGAGATACTCGTCGAACTGAACGACGGTCCCTGGCACGAAGCGGTCGGCAAGGACGTCGAGCACGTCTTTGGTGCTCTCGTACATATCCGCGTCGAAGTGGACAAAGGCCAGGGGGCCGGAGTGCTCCTTGGCCCAGACCGGCACCGACTTGTTGAACCAGCCCTTGTGGAGCTGGACGTTGGAGCGGACCTTGGGCAGGCCATCCGCGGTGAACGAGCCCCGCGGGAAGCCGGTGCGCCAGTCGCCCGGAAGCCCCTCGAAGGAGTCGAAGCCGTGCCAGGTGCGCTCCGGGGCCTTGTCGGCCAGATAGTTCAGCGAGACGCCGTTCAGGACGCCGAACTCGCAGTAGAGCCCGCGCGTGCGCAACTCCGTGGGGATCTGCTCCAGGCTGAAATCGAACAGGGCCTCGCGCGTGGGGAAGTTGGGCGCCTTTCCCATGTGCTCCAGGACGTAGCGGGCCGAATCGTCCAACGCGATCTCTTGGGCACGCCGGGGAATGTTCCGGGCGTTGTACCAGTACCACTGGTCGAGGGCCTCGACGACGTCGTCGCGAGTCAGCAGGGGGCCCTGCCGGCTCAAGGCCCGGTCGACGGCCTGGTCGACATAGCCCTGGACCCAGCGGTCCAACGCAGAACGCAGGAAGATGTCCCACGAGGTCCAGAAAGCCGCGCCCGCGATGACGACTACCGCGGGGATGCCAATCAGTCTGCTCCAGCGTTTCACGCCTGGGCTCATAGAGTCTTCGCTTTGTATAGGGGAAGGGAACGTTCCCCAAGGCAACATGCCCGGGGATTCGGAGTCATGCGACGCATTTGCCTCGGAACGAGGCTCGTGAAGTGGTTACCCCCGGAGTACGACCCGAACGGCGACAAAGGTTGTCAGACACGCTCCTAGGAGTCCATAAATCGCCCACCGACAAGACGACCACCAAGGTTTCTGCTTGGTTTTGACAGACACATACGCCCCCAGTGCCGACCCACAAGCGAAGCCACCTAGACCAAGCATCGCCACAGCCCGGCTATATGGTTCTGCCTTGCTGTAGGGTAGCCGCCGGTTACGTGGAATACAAGCGGTCACCGGACGCTTGTTGAGCAAACCGCGCCGGCTGTTGGCCGCGACAAACTCACAGCCCAAGTGAGGCATACGCTCATTGGCAAGCGGGGCCGGACGCTTATACTCAAGACGCGTGCTGTTCCGGCAACCTCGCATCTCCTACCCCCCCTGGAGCTATTGCCATGCGCGTCGAATCGACTCACCGCTCGGTCGTTTTCACGTGGTTTGCTGTCACGATGGCCGCCTGGAGCTGGATGGCTTCGGGGGCGATCGTCGCTCATCCCTGGGAGGTGGCCCCGGAGAAGATCCCGCGGGGCGCGGATCGCGTGGGCCAGGCCGAGTTGGCGGCGGCGCACGACCCGACCTTCGAATCGGTCGCCCGGCACTTTCCCATGCTCGGTGCGCCCCGCGAGGCGCTCGGCGTGCTGGAGAGTGCCCGCGAGTTCGTCGTGACCCGCTACGGCGAGCTCGAGTTGAACAACCTCCAGATGGACAAGTCGGGCCAGCCGGAAGCCTATCCCTCCCTCTCGCCCGAGAACAAGGCGACGCTCTACTTCCTCTTCGGCACGAAGGAGCCCAAGACACGCTATGGGCAGGGGAACCCGCCGGATTCCAAGCGACTGGTCGAGGGTTATCTGCCGATCGTCGTCGTGCCCTTTGTCCACGACGGCGTCGAGTATCGCCAGACGCTGCTGGCCTGGTCGCAGGACATGGACCCCGACGCCCGGCTTTGGGCCTACGTGGGGCTGGAGATGAAGAACCCGACCAAGGCGCCTGTGCGCGTGGAGCTGGCCCAACAGGCCAGGTGCGGACGGCGGCAGCGGTGTGTGTCGCTGGGCAACTGGACGTATGACCTGGCCCCGGGCGAGCAACGGCGGTTGTGCCTGCGGATTCCGCGTGACGGCCTTCTGCCGGACAACGAGATCACGAAAGACTCGCCCGAGTTCAAAAAACGGGCGCATTACGCCCAACTGCCGTTCTGCGGCGGGTTCCAGGGGATCGAGACGGTCGAGCCGGCCGAGTTCGATCGCCGATGCGACGAGGTGGCCCAAACGTGGCGCACGCGGCTCAATCGGGGCATGACGATCCGCGTGCCCGAGCCGCGGATCAACGATGCCTACCGGGCCTGGCTCGCCTTTGCGTTCACCAATGTCGACAAGGAAGGCGATCGCTACTTGCCCCACGACGGCTCCGGATTCTACGAACTTGTCTGGGGGATCGCGGCGATCCAAGTCTGCCGGGCCCTGGATCTCTACGGCTATCCGGACGAGGCCCAAAAGTATCTGGATTCGATTTGCACGCTGGTCCAGCCCGACGGCGAGTTGAAGACGATGTTTGGCCTCTCCGACGCCGGAACCCTGCTGGTAGCCCTGGAAGACCATTATCGGCTTACACAGGACAAGGCCTGGCTGGCCAGCGTCGCTCCGACGATCACGAGGGTCTGCGATTGGTCGATCGCCCGGCGGGCCAAGGAGAAGCAGGGGCAGGTGCCCGGCTCGGCCACCTGGGGACTGATCAAGTATCGCCCCAGCGGCGACTATCCGGAGCCCGACTACAGTTTCCTTTCCGACACCACGTTGTGCGTCGGCCTGGAAGCGGCGGCACGCGTTCTGCCGGTCGTCGGCCAGGACGCCGCCGCAGGGCGGATTGCCGCGGAGGCCGCCGCCTATCGCCACGACATCACGCAGGCGATGAAGCGAGCCGTGTTCGAGCACGAAGGCACGCGCCTGCTGCCGATCCTGCCGGCCTCACGCGGATGGCTCCTCAAGGCCAACTACGGGACGACCGGCTATTACAGCCTCTTCGCCGGGCTGCTTCTGGACAACGAGTTCCTCGCCTCCGACGATCCGCACGCCACGCTGCTGACCGACGCCCTGGAACAACGCGGCGGCCTGACCGCCGGCGTGTGCACCTTCTACCACCTGATCGATCACGCCTTCACCTATGGCTACTGGCTGGAAATGCTCAAACGCAACCAGCCCAAGAAAGCGATCCTCGGGCTGTATGCCTCGATGGCCTACGGGATGTCCCGCACTACCTACAGCGGTGTGGAACTCACCGACATTCACACGGGAGCCAACCAGATCACGCTTCCCCACCTGCGCTCGGGGACTCAGCAGTTGCGCCTCCTGCGGTCGATGCTCGTGCGTGAATCGGGCGACCGCCTGCTCCTGGCCCAGGCCGCGCCCCAGCACTGGTTCAAGCAAGGGCAACGCATCGAACTGCGCGACGCGCCCACCACCTTCGGCAAGTTGACCTACACGATCGACTCCGCCGTCGACCAGGGACGCATCGCCGTCCACCTGGTCCCGCCCCAGCGCACCCGCCCCCGGGAGATTCAACTCTTCGTCCGTCATCCCGACGGCAAGCCGATCCGCAAGGCCCTCGTCGCCGGACGGCCGATCGAATCGTTCGACGCCGGCTCCGTCACCCTGCGCGACGTGGCCGGGCCGGTCTCGCTGGAGCTTCAGTACGATCGTTGATCGCGAGGCAGGGAATGCCGGGTATTGATCAACAGGTTGAGCGTATCCGGGTTTGCCCCCGCCGGACTTGCCCAGCGGGGCGAACTCGGACATCTGCCACCTGATGGCCTTCCTTGCGGTTCGGCTCGCTGCTATACTCGATTCTGTGGCGGTTCACGAACGATCGAGATGAAAGGGGTTCTTCCATGCGAATCTTCGCGATCTTTGCGGCGACACTGGCGGTGGCGGCAATCGCCGTGTGTGTTGGCCATCCATCCGCTTTTTCCGACAGTCCTCCGAAGCCTCCTTTGCTTTCGCCCGCTACGCATCTCCCGCCTGGAATGGTCATCAGCAGGTCGTTGCGGGAGCAGGATCCCCTGTATGCCAAGTACATCCGGTTGGCCACCGAGCATGCAGAACTGCTATCAAAGCTGGCAAACGCGGGGGAATTGGCCAAGGCGGTTGAAGAGATGAACGCCAAGGTGGTTGCGACGAAGGAGCAGTTGAAGGCGGAAGAGGAGAAGGCGGAAAAGCGGCTCGACGAGATCGAAGAGTC
>JBDKTH010000916.1:0-3444 GCA_039680305.1 Thermoguttaceae bacterium
CTTGTCAAGCAATTGGGGATCGGCAAGATCTGCGGGCGTCGTGGCATTGCCGAGCCCGAGGCATTGGCAGACTGGTTCTTTTGCGCAGATTGACTAGATTGCCGGCGAATCGCGGGCGAGTCCCCCTTCAGGGTAAGTGGACTTGATTTTCCCGGCAAGAAACGGTCTCCTAACCCGGATTGTGTCCTCAATCGCAGCAGCTATTGCTTTTGTGGTAGGCGCGGGATGATTGAGGACGCCGAAGCACGGAACGGAGGAGGGGTAGGCAGAAAGGGAAAGGCGCTGGAGTCGATGTCTCATACGGCTGTTTCATCAGGTTCAAGCCGGCCTGTGTTGTATGCGATCGGGGCGATCCTGGTCGCCTACGGGCTGTCGATGGCGGCAGGGTGGCCGCAACAGTGGACTGGCATGATCGCGGACGAGGGCAAGAATGAGGCCCCGCAGGCGGCCAACGACGGGGCTTCGGCCTCGCACGGGAACGCTCACGTCGAGGAGTCGACGCCTGCCCATAAGGCCGAGCATCCGCCCTACTGGATGATGCTCCCCTTCGCGCTGCTTTTGTTGGGGATCGCCGTGCTGCCGCTCATCCCCTGGACGGCACACTGGTGGGAGAGCAATCTCCATCGGTTTTACGTGGCGGCCGGGCTGGGGCTCTTGACGCTGCTCTATTACCTGCTGCTGCACGGGATGCCCGTGGCGAGTCACTGGCCGGTCCATGCGGTGGTTGCCACCAATCCGGCCGGTCCCAATTACGCCGTCACCTGGGCCGTGCTCGTTAACGCCCTGGTCGGGGAGTACCTCCCGTTCATCGTCCTGCTGTTTACCCTCTACACGATCAGCGGCGGCATTCGCATCGAAGGTGATCTGGCCGCGCATCCCCTGACGAACTCGATGTTCCTGACGGTTGGCGCCTTGCTGGCCAGTTTCATCGGCACCACCGGGGCGGCAATGCTTCTGATCCGGCCGCTCTTGGAGACGAACCGCGAGCGCAAACGCGTGGTGCACACGGTGATCTTTTTCATCTTCATCGTGTGCAACTGCGGCGGTTGCCTGCTCCCGTTGGGCGACCCGCCGTTGTTCCTCGGTTATCTCCGCGGCGTGTCGTTCTTCTGGACCATGTCGCTGTGGCCGGCGTGGCTGGTAATCAATGGGGTGTTGATTGCCGTCTATTACGTCTATGACCGCTTCTGGCACTATCCGCACGAGACGCCCCGCGACATCGTGCTCGACGAGAAAACGCAAAGCCGTCTGAGGATTTCCGGACTCTGGCCCAACGCGTTCCTGCTTGGCGGCGTGGTGATCTCCGTCGCGCTCTTGGATCCCAGTCAACCACTGCCGGGGACCAACTGGCATCCCTGGGTGTTCCTGCGCGAAGCGGTGCAGCTTGGACTGGTGGGATTGTCGCTCCTGCTGGGTCAGGAGGCGGTGCGCCGGGCGAACAACTTCAACTACAGCGCGATCATCGAAGTGGCCGCCCTGTTCTTGGGGATCTTCATCGCCATGCAGCCTCCGCTGGAAATCCTGCACGTCGAGGGGCCGAACTTGGGGTTGCATACCCCAGCCCAGTTCTTCTGGGCCACCGGAAGCCTGTCTTCGGTGCTGGACAACGCGCCGACCTACGTGGTCTTCTTCGAGACGGCCCGAACCCTGGGCGGCGAGCACCTGATGCCTGCTGGCAATGGGGTGGACGTGGCCCTGCTGACCGCCGTGAGCCTGGGGGCCGTGTTCATGGGGGCGATGACCTATATCGGCAACGGCCCCAATTTCATGGTCAAAGCGATCGCCGAGCAGTCGGGGGTCCGGATGCCCAGCTTTTTCGGCTACATGATCTACAGTTTCCTGTTCCTATTGCCGCTGTTTTTCGTGGTGACCAGGCTGTTGCTGTGACTTCCTCGCAGCGCATGGCTGGCCAAGACGGCGGCGAGTTTCTAAACTTCAGAAGAACCCCATTCCTTGACGACTGAATTGCCCAAGAATCCTCCCGCACGCGTGGCTTATCTGAACATCACCACGGACCAGGAGTTGCAGGCCTTCTGCGACCAGTTGGCCCGCTGCCGATGGCTCGCCTTTGACACGGAATTCGTGTCGGAGGCTACCTATCGACCGGTCCTCTGTCTGGTCCAGGTGGCGACGGAAGGGCAGTTGGCCCTGATCGATGCGCTGGCGGTTCAGGACATGACCCCGTTCTGGGAGGTGGTCGCCCAACCGAGCCACGAGACGATCGTGCATGCAGGGCGAGGGGAGGTCGAGTTTTGCTTGCGGGCGGTGGGGCGTGTCCCTGCCCGGCTGTTTGACGTCCAACTGGCGGCCGGCCTGATCGGGATCGAGTATCCGGCCGGCTTTCGCACGTTGATCTATCGCGTCCTCGGCCAGTCGTCGAAGAAAGAGGAAACGCGGACCGACTGGCGGCGCCGGCCGCTCAGCGAACGGCAGATCCAGTATGCCCTGGACGACGTGCGTCACCTGGCGGCCCTGCGCGACCGGTTGCGCGAGGAGTTGGAGCGGCGGGGACGGCTCGGCTGGCTGGAAGACGAGATGGTTGCCTGGCAGCAGGAGGTCGAAAAGGCCTTCACCCAGGAACGCTGGCGCCGGGTCTCGGGGACCTCATCCTTGGATCGTCGCGGCTTGGCGATTGTGCGCGAGTTGTGGCGATGGCGGGAAGCGGAAGCCCAGCGGCGCAATTGCCCCACGCGCCGCGTCCTGCGCGACGATCTGATCGTCGAATTGGCCAAACGCCAGTCCGCCGATGTCAAACGCATCCAGGCGGTTCGAGGCTTGGAACGCGGGGATCTCACACGCCATCTGCCCAAGCTGGCCGCTTGCATCGACCTGGCCCTGAAGCTTCCCGAACAAGAGCTGCCAGAGGCGTTTCGGCACGAGAGTGTGCCCCAGCTTTCCGTGCTCGGGCAGTTTTTGTTCGCCGCATTGGGGAGCGTCTGCCGTCAGGCGGACCTCGCGCCCGGGCTGGTCGGCAATCCCAACGACATCCGCGAACTGATCGCCTATCGAGCAGGCCAGATCAACTGCAGCGAGCCGCCCGTGTTGGCCCGTGGTTGGCGGGCCGAGGTGGTGGGGCAACTGTTCGATGAGCTTTTGGCGGGCAAGAAGGCGATTCGCATCGCCAATCCCGACTCCGATCACCCGCTGGTCTTCGAGGAACTCGCGCCCAACGGCGCGCCGCGCTCCTAGCGTGTCCTCGCAGCACGCCGCGCTGCGAGCGTGTCTTCTCAGAGCCGGGGCGTGCCGCCCCGTTTTCATGCCGACACGGCCCGGCTTGGAGCATCGTGATTGCTCTGACGCTCAACGCGTTGCCGGATAGAGGCCGTTCGGCGGACCGTCCGAGCCAAACGGCATCGGGAAGCCGCGATCGCCGGGAGGCATGGGGGCATTTGTCGCGCCGGGGAATGCTGTCGTCTGGGATGGGCCGGGGAATTGCCCAGACAT
>JBDKTH010001145.1:0-4861 GCA_039680305.1 Thermoguttaceae bacterium
CGTGGTCGCGCTGGCTGCATTCGTGCTTTCGCTGTGGGGCAAGCGATATGCCGGGACCGGTCGGGAGAGCACTCTGACCGTTCGCCTGGGGCTCGGCTTTGATCCCGAGGACCTGCTACAAACCGCGTTTGACAAGCATCTCGATCAGTCCCATCTGGTCGCCACGGCTACTGCCCGCCAAGGGGCCGCCCTCGAACTGACCTATGCCGTCCGGCTCCGCTTCGCCCATTCCGCAATCCCCTTGGTCACCGAGCTGAACCAGCGTGAAGGGATCCAGGAGGTTGACCTCCGGCTCCGTTGAGGCCCCGTCCAGAGCTCGACTCAGAACAGCCGGCGTTGGCGGGGACGGTCCAGGCGATGGGCGTCGAAGCCGGCTTCGCAGAGACGATCGACAAACGATTCTGGCCCGTGGGTGCAGAAGATCTTCTTCGGATGGACCCGGCGCACGGCCTCGAACAGCTCGTCGTAGTCGGCATGGTCGGACAACGGCAAGGCGTGGTCGACCCGCAAGCGGTACTTGGTCTGCTCGTCAATCGCCCAGCCGGTCACGGCGATCCGCACTTCCCGCCCGCCGTGGTTGGGCCCACGGCTGCGCGGCGAAACGATGAGTACTTCCCCGGGCTCGACCAAGCCTTCCCACAGAGCATACTCGCCCAACGCCACGCCGAGGGACTCGTAGACCCGGTTGATCTCAAAAACGTTCCGGTGCGCCCGCACGTGGAATCCTTGGGCCGTCAGCAGTCGGGTGATTTCCTGACCTTTGCCCAAGGCGTAGGCTTCGACGATCGGCACGGCGCCGGATCGGAGAATCGCGTGCACCAGTTCGTAGAGCTGCTGGAGCACCTGCTCGCGCGGCGGCAGGCGGTAGTGGGGCTGGCCAAAGGTGCTCTCGATCACCAGCAGGTCGGCCTCGGGCAGTTCGGCCGATTCCGCGGTGGCCGACGCGCTGAGCTTGAAGTCGCCCGTGTAGAGCAGCCGTTGGCCGTCGTCTTCCGCCAAGAGCATCGCCGAGCCGAGACAGTGGCCAGCCGGGTAGGTCGTCAGCCGCAACCCGCCCCACTCGATCGGCTGCCGATACGGCATCTCGCGCACCATGCGCCGCCCCAGACGGTACTGATACAGGGCGGCCGTGGCCGGGGTGCAGAGCGCGTACTCGTGGCGGGCGATGTGATCGGAATGGGCGTGCGAGATGAATGCCCGCGGTTGCCGCCGGCAAAAATCGATCGCCAAATCGGCCTTGGTCAGTTTCAGTCCGTCGTGCCAGTGAAACACGCCCGCTCACTTATCTCCTTGTTCCGGCCGGCTGTCGGGCTCCCGTCGGCAACCCGGCGGCCTGCCAGACCGCCATTAGGGCCTGACCGGCCTCGCGCACGATCCCGTCCCGCTTGGCATTTCCCAGGGTCACCCGGGCCGGCGTCGGGGTTACCGGCCCATCGTATCCTTTCTCCGCGAGCATGGCTAGCGTTGCGGCACTATCGACACGTCCCGTGACACCGGGCAGCAGGCGAGCCGCCTCACTCAGCTCGGTCGTCGCCACATCCTCGGGCAGGTCTGCCAGGTCCACTGCCACAATCTGCTCGGCCGACAAGCTCTGGACGAGGTCCAGGCTGCCGGTGGCCACATACAAACTCCACCCATCCAAGAGGATGCCCAAGTTCGACGCCCCGACCATGTTGACCAGCAGGAGCAGGGCCTCTGGATCGTGGATGAATTCAAACGTCTTCCCCCGGCGAAGGTCGGCGGCAGCCCGGAACCCGACGCCCAAACGCACTCCTGAGCGGTCCAGCGTCTGGCAGGCCTCTCCCAAACGCCGACGATAGCGTTCGAAGTTTTCATGATACGGAAGCTGGTCCGACGCCGGGACGAGCCGGGTGACACAGCGCGTACACCCCATGGCCGCGGCCACCTCGCCATACTCCGCCAACTTGCCGAGTCCCTGTTGAAAGACCGCGTCCTCAGCCTCCAAATCCATGGGAAGGTGAAATACTCCGGCACGAAGCCTCGCGCTTTCCAGCAGTCGCCGGGCATACGGCACCCCGTACCCTTTGACCGTGTGCACCGACTCCTCAATCGCCAAGTCTACCCCTTGAAAGCCATAGCTCAAGGCGAGTTCGATAATCTCACTCGGGTGACCGATGATGCCAAGGGCCGATGGGTTGAAATTCCGGAACATTGGCTCCTCCATGAATCAGGACACAAACAGGTGGTGGACAATGATGTTCCCTTGCCTGAGGTCCAGAAGAACTGGTATTACTGGAGAATTGTATTGCCCGAATAGAGAGAGCAACCGCCAAAAACAGCTAACCTGCGATTTCGATGGCTTTCGGAGCCCCCTCCAGTAGCTAGACGTGGCGAAGGCACGGGGTGCCCTCCCTAGCCATACAGGCTATACTTCCCTTGATTGCAAGCGGCAAGAAACAGCCGTCAGATGAGGGCGGTTATTCCGGCGATCGAAGTAGTGTGCCTTCGATCGTGCGTATGCTCGCACCTAGAAAACGGTTTCTGTGAATGCTTCTCTTTGAAATCATCCTCCTAAGCATTGTCCAAGGGATTGGGGAATTCCTGCCGATCAGTTCCTCCGGACACGTGGTCGTGCTGGCAAACCTCTTCAACCAATTCGGCCGTCCCTTGCCAGACATTGTGACGGTCAATATTGCCCTCCATCTGGGGACCTTGCTGTCAATCCTCGTCGTCTACTGGCGGCGGATCCTCGGACTTCTTGGTCAGGACCGACGTGTGATTGGGCTGCTGCTGGCAGGAACCATGCCGGCCGCCATCTTCGGGGTCTATCTGAAGATGCACCTGAAAGACAGCCTGGATAGTGCCCTTGTGGCCGGGTGTATGTTTCCCCTCACCGGCCTCTTGCTGCTCTGGACCACACGCAAGCAGCCCGGCGAATTGACCTGCCGTGAATTGACCTATGGCCGCGCCCTGGTGATCGGTGCATTCCAGGCACTGGCCATCTTTCCGGGAATCTCGCGCAGCGGCTCGACAATCATCGCGGGGCTTGGCACGGGCCTAAAGCGTGAGGAGGCGGCCACTTTCTCCTTCCTCCTCGCCATTCCTGCCATCCTGGGGGCAGGCCTCCTCGAAAGCCTCGACTTGATGCACCGCACCACCCCCCTAGAACCCTTTGGGCTCCTCGGCCTGGGCCTTGCGATAAGCGCAGCGATTGGAATCCTCTCACTTTGGTGGCTCTTGCGCTGGCTTGAGCAAGGGCGTCTCCACCTCTTCGCCTGGTGGGTGCTGCTGTTGGGGCCAGCGGTCGTTGCCTGGCAATTGTGCCGGTAAGGGCCCAACTCTTTTTTTCTGAGTGGGCCCTTCGGGGGACCAAAGCTGGACGATCGGCCACCGTCACGGTATAAATCTGAGTTGCAAGAGTGTTCTCTGTAAAGGAGTTTTCCTACCGGGGGCGAACTGGGTTCGACCGGGCAATTGAAGTGTGGGTGGCGTGCCGTGGTTGGTCAGTTGGCCACGTAAAAAGCTGACTACAAACTTTATTTGCCGAGGAAAACCTCGCTCTAGCTGCGTAACAAGACGTAGCTCCGGCTGAAGGCCTTTGTCGGAGAGGTCTGAAAGCCGGCCACAAATCCGACTCGTTCCGGGTCACTGTTGGGCACGCCCGGGACTAAACTCCGTTCCTGACTAGCCTGTCGGTCACCCCGCCGGTTGGGGGAAAGACGGGCGAAACTCAAATGATCCGGCTACGCACGTAGAAGCCTTCATGGACATGTCGCGGGACGCGGGTTCGATTCCCGCCGCCTCCACTTTTAGGCCACTTGCATTTTTGATGTAAGTGGCCTATTCTATTGGTACTTAGCACGGTCATTGTGTAACGCAAGAACAAGCCCTGTCCCATTGATTTCGCCAATTGTCCCATAAGGACCGGCCTTCTTGTCCCTTTGACCGGCTGAATCTGGTGCCTGTTGTCCCCTTGAGAGGCTGCGCCGACCATCGGAACAGCCATTTTCAACTCTTTAGAGGGGCTCCGAATGATGAGCAAAGACGTTCCCCAGGAAGATGAATCTGAGATCCCCTCAGACGAGCAGGTCGCCAAGTCACGGAGTCGCCGCACGGAAATGAGCTTTGACCGGGGCACCGGCCGGTACTGCGCAAAGCTAGGTCGAAAGAAAACAAAGTCAGGCAAGATCGACGGGCACAAGTTCCGGTTTACGGCTGACCCGAGGGAGTCGGAGCGAAGGAAGCTCCGCATTCAGGACATGTGGGACCGGCTCCTGGACCGCATCGGCCCGACATACCTTTGGGACGAGGAGGCCCTGACTGTCGCCCAGACCCTTGCGGAAGGAAAGAGGGAGGTCTCATTCTCGGAGAAACAACTGGCCCCGATGGAAACGGTTCGACAGCAGCCGCATCCATACCATTCAGTCGCCTGCTTCTATGCCAAAGAACTTGTGCGGCTCCAAACGCTGTTCCCTGAGGTCACTATAGTCCCGGAAAACGTTGAGTTGGCAAGGCGGGTGAAGTTGCGTCTGGCTCACTTTGC
The DNA here is from genome assembly GCA_039680305.1 of Thermoguttaceae bacterium. Lineage (GTDB taxonomy): Bacteria > Planctomycetota > Planctomycetia > Pirellulales > Thermoguttaceae > JBDKTH01. The sequence continues at coordinate 4,505 of JBDKTH010001145.1, forward strand.
CCGAGGCACCATTCAGTGGCAGAAGAACTTCCTGTCGCCCGATTTTCCAGTACCAATCTCGGCAGGAAACGGCCAGTCGGTTGCCGAGGCCCTCGATGCATTTGAGGATCACGTCAAGAAGACGATGCTCGTCATGCCGGATCAGGAAGAAGGCATCGAGGGCAAACGCCTTTCGGACACCGGCAGGTCGTATCTCAAGCAGATTTCCCAAATCCGCAGCCGCAACGCCGAACAACTTGCTTGGCCTCTTTCCCGCCTGACCTTTCAAGGATGTGATGCCATGCTGGAAGTATGGCGGCAACGGCCATCAAAGAATGATGGCAAGGGGATTCTATCCATCAAGACCTGCCATGAACA
>JBDKTH010000181.1:0-2236 GCA_039680305.1 Thermoguttaceae bacterium
TTACCGATCTTGGGCGTCGAGACCCATTCGATAACGGATTCAGCCGGGCCGTGTCGGCCCAATATCTCGCGTGACACGGCTCCGGCCTTGATTCCCCTCTCACCGCGACGGCATCAGCTCGTTGACCACGCGGTCGGCACGGTACACCTTGCGTAGCGACTCGATGATCCCGCGGGAATCGACGGCGATCGCGCGGCCGCGCTCTTCGGTATAGACGAAGTCCCAAACGAGCGACGGGAGATTGCCGTCAAAGATGATCCCCACAACCTCGGCGTTCCGGTTGATCACCGGACTGCCGGAGTTGCCGCCGATAATGTCGGGGGTGGCGACGAAATTCAGCGGGGTGTCCAGGTCGAGCGAGTCCTTGTGCTCGTGCCAACTTCTGGGCAGGACAAACGGCTCGCGTGAGCCATGCGATTTCTCGTCCTGAAAAGCCCCGCCGATGGTCGTCCAAGCCGGCAGTTGTTTGCCTTCGTCTTGATAGCCCTTCACCTCGCCGAACGCCAGGCGGAGCGTAAACGTGGCATCGGGGTAGGTGTTGGTGCCCAGGACGGCAAACCGGGCATTGGCGATCTTGGCATACGCCTGGCGCATCGGCTCTTCGACCTTCTCTTCATAGGCCTTGCGAACCTTGCGGGCTGGGCCGTCGACCAGCAGGGCCAACTGGATCATCGGATCGTCGGAGGCTTTGATCGCCGCGACGCCTCCCTCGACCAGCCGCTTGCGCACGTCGACGTCGGCCAGCCGCGTCCCCTGAATCAATTGAGCCGCCCGCTCCTGCGGCGATCTGCCATCCAGCACCTTGCGGACCAGTTCGCTCTCGGCGCCGGCCAGTTCCATGTACATCGACAGGGAATCGGCCAGTTTCACCGTTTCCAGGTCGGCATAAATCGGCGCCGCGGAGAACAAGTATTGCTTGAGCGACTCCAGGTTCGACTCCCGGTACTCACGCAGCCGTTCCGTATTCGGCTTGGTGCTCTCCTCAGTCAAGCGCACAAGGCCACGAGCGATGAAGAACAACTCGGTATTGAACGCACCGCCTTGCTCCAGCAAGTCATGGTGGAAGTAGATCGGGCTCCACTGGCGCAGAGCGTCGGCCACGTCCCCCCACGCGCTGCCTGCCGCACGCTTCAACTCCGGCCGCTCCTCGACCGCCTGACACAGGGCCTTTTCTTCGGATCGCTTGAGGTTCATCACCGACGGGTCTTGCAGGCCGGCTAGCCCGCCGAGCCGGGCCTTGCGCGAGTTCTGGATGCCGAACAGGTCGTCCTTCGCCCGTCGGGCGTTTTCCAGACTTCGCTCGCTATAGGTCAGCAGGAGGATCTCGCGACGTCGGATCTTGTCGAGCGAATACGGGAAGGCCCGGTCACGAAGGAACTCCAAGTGGGCCACCGTGTCCTGCCGGTCGGTCCGCCCAGGATGGCCGGAGACAAACACCAGTTCGCCCTCCCCTGCCCCATTCGCGCTCCTCTTGAGATACTGAGGAACGCGCGCCGGGCGGTCCTCCTCGTAAACGCGGAAGAAGCAGATGTCCAGGTCGTACCGCGGATACTCGAAATTGTCCGGGTCGCCGCCATAGAAGGCGATCGACTGCTCCGGGGCGAACACCAGGCGCACGTCGGTGTATTTCTTGTAGCGGTAGAGGTGATAGATCGCGCCGCGGTAAAGGGTCACGACGTCGCTGCGCAAGCCCGTCTGCCGGAGCGACTCTTCCTCGATCGTGTTCATCACCGCGCGCCGGGCCTTTTCAGCCTCGGCCGGGCTCATCTCCGGCTTGATCGCCGCCTTAACCCGCCCCGTAACGTCCTCAATGCGCACGAGCACGTTCAGTTCCAGATCGACGCACTTGAGTTCCTCCTCCGGCGTTCGGGCGTAGTAGCCCTTGGCCAGCAGGTCTCTCTCGGGCGTGCTCAGCTTTTGCAGGGCGTCGGCGCCTACGTGATGGTTGGTCATCACCAGGCCGTCGGCCGAGACAAACGAACCGGAGCCGCCGCTGTTGAAGCGGACCGAAGCCTGCTGCACATGTGCGAGCCAAGCGTCGGTCGGGTCGAAGTCGTATTTCGTCTTGAGCAGCTTGCGCGGCGGATCGTTGAAAAGCCACATCCCTTCATCACCTTGACTCGCAGTCGGGCTGACAGCCAACAGCAGAAACGCTGCTATCCAAAGTCCGACAGACCCTATGGTTTTCATGAGTATCCCTTTCGTGTGCCACTGCTCGCCTGGAAGGCAAGCAGTG
>JBDKTH010000115.1:0-4525 GCA_039680305.1 Thermoguttaceae bacterium
GCCGGACAGCAACGCGAGCCCCTGGGCCGGGAAGTCGTCTGGATCCCCGAGGTCGGCAACACGAAGAATCAGGTGATCCGCTTCACGCTCGACCGTGCGGTCGCCGAAAGCACGGGCGTGATGTACTACAGCGACTTCTTCCCGGTCACGGAAGGGGCCACGTATCGTTTCCAGGTTCGCTACCGCACCAACGGGCCGAGCCCCAAGGTGTTCATCAAGTGCTACGACGAGATGGGCTCGGAGTACAAGGAGAACTCCACGCCGACCCGGCTGAAGGCGAAGCGACCGTCGGGCAGCAAGGAGTACATCCCTGAGGAAGGCCAGCGACGCGAGGTCTACCGCAGCCAGCAGAACCTCAAAGGCGGCAAGAACGTCTGGAACGTGCAGAGCGAAGATTTTACGCCCAAGCACACGAAGTACAGTCCCAAGTGGGGCCGGGTGATGCTCTACGCCTACTTGAGCCCCGGCGTCATGGAGTGGGACGACGTGGTGATCAAGGAGATCATCCCGGCGTCGCCCGGCGATCAGAAGAAATCGCTTCGCCACTCGATGGAGACCAATGTCACCATCGAAGAAATGAAAGAGAACGAAGCCCGCGGCCAGGAAACGCGAGAGAAGCAAGACCAGGAGAAAGAGGAGGAGTGAGTCCGCCACATCGGGGGGCGGGAGCGTCTACGATTCTCCCGTCGCAAGCGACCGGGCTAAACGTAATGCTGTTCATGCTGTCCAATCGGTTGACGCAAGTCTTTGTTTAGCCCAGTCGCTTGCGACGGGGGGGCCAAGCGGCTGCAATGGATTATTGCGTCTCCAACTGATAGTATTAAGAGAAGACGCTAGAATAGCCCATTCAGCCACGGAAGAAACGTGAATCACTCCCCCTACACGCCGGACGAATTCCATCGCAACCCGTTGATGCTCTATTTCGAGGTCACCCGGGCGTGCGACCTGGTCTGTAAGCACTGTCGGGCTTCCGCCCAGGAGGAGGCCGCTCCGGGGGAGTTGACCACGGACCAGGCCAAGCGTCTGATCGACCAGGCGGCCACGTTTCCCCGCCGCCCGATGATGGTCATGACCGGCGGCGATCCGCTCAAGCGGCCGGACCTGTTCGACCTGATCCGGCACGCGGTGACGGCCGGGTTTCACGTGGCCCTGACCCCTTCGGCCACCCCCCTGGCCACGGCCGAGGCGTTCCAGCAGGCCAAGGAGGCCGGCATCCGCGCGCTGGGGATCAGCCTCGACGGGGCCGATGCGGCCACGCACGACGCGTTTCGCGGCTGGGAAGGAAGCTTTGAGCGCACCCTCCGCATGCTGGCCGCCGCCCGGCGCCTGGGCCTGCCCGTGCAAGTGAACACGTCGATCACCCGCCGCAATTTCCACCAGATCGACCAGATGGCCGAACTGCTCACCGCGCAAGGGATCGCCATGTGGTCGGTCTTCTTCCTGGTCCCCGTGGGCCGGGGCGTTGAAGAGCAGCGGATCAAGCCGGAAGAGTATGAGATCGCCTTCGAAAAGCTCTGGCACCACTCGCAGCGTCAGCCTTATAGCATCAAGACGACCGAGGCCCCGCACTACCGCCGCTACGTGCTCCAGCACGGCGGCGATCCGCTGGCCGGCCCGGGGCAGTCTCACGGCGAAACCAAGCAGCCGCCGCGCCGCGCGCCGCTCGGCGTGGGCGACGGCAAGGGGGTGATGTTCATCAGCCACACCGGCGAGATTTTTCCTGCCGGATTCCTGCCCCTCTCGTGCGGCCAGTTCCCCAACGATTCCCTGGTCGACGTCTACCAGAATCATCCCACGGTCCTCGCCCTGCGCGATCCCGACCGTTTCAAAGGGATCTGCGGGATCTGCGAGTACCGCTTCGTCTGCGGCGGCAGCCGCGCCCGAGCCTACGCCGTCACCGGCGATCCGCTGGGCCCCGAGCCCGATTGCGTCCATGTGCCGGGCACCGATCCGCCGCCGACACTCTAGCGCCCCGGCATGCCGTCCCGAAAACAGGCCAGCACGGCCCGGCTCGGAGAATCGTTTCCTTGAAGGATGTCGCCAGATGCGTTTGCCGAAACCCCTCGACCTGATCCTTGGACTCGCCCTGGACGGCCATGCCCCGTCGCGCGACGACTGTGTCTACTTGCTCGACTTCCCGGCCGAATCGCTGGAGGCCGGGGCGATCCGTGCCGTGGCCGACGTCGTTTCTCGGCGGCGATTCAACAACCAGGCGATGCTGCTCGGACAGATCGGGATCGAGACGGGCCCGTGCCCGGGCAAGTGCGGGTTCTGCGTGTTCGGCGAGGGGCACACGAGTTTCCCGGCCACTCGCCTGTCGACGCCGGAGATTGTCGCCCGCGCCCGGACGTTTGCCGAGCGGGGCGACCTCTACGCCCTGTTCTTGATGACAATGCACTCGTTCGAGTTCGACAATCTGTTGGCCGTGCTCGAGGAGGTGCGTCGCGCGATCCCGCCCGAGACGCAGATCGTCGTCAATATCGGCGATTTCAGCTTCGTTCAGGCCAACGCGTTGAAGTCGGCGGGCGTGCATGGGGCCTACCACGTATCCCGCCTGCGCGAGGGCGTCGACACGAATCTTTCCCCGAGCCAGCGGCGGGAGACCTTCCGCGTGATCCGCGATGCCGGGCTGGATTTCTACTACTGTTGCGAGCCGATCGGTCCGGAACACACGGCCAAAGAACTGGTGGAACAGATGTTCCTGGGGATCGACTACGGCTGTTTCCAGCATGCGGCGATGCGCCGGGTGTTTGTTCCCGGACTGCCGCTGGCCGATCGCGGCCAGATCACCGAATTGCGGCTCGGCCAGGTCGTGGCCGTGGTCGCGCTGGCGACCCTCGCCTGCCGCGAGACGCAGAACATCGCCATCCACGAACCGAACCTGATCGGGCTCACCTCCGGTGCGAACGTCGTCTACGCGGAGGCCGGCGCGAACCCCCGGGACACGGAAGCCGACACCTCGGCCAATCGCGGCCTGGACATGGCCGCCGCTCGCAAAATGCTCTACGAAGCCGGTTTCAGTTCCTTGCGCCGAGGCGATGACTCGTCGAGCCCGTTGGACCTCCGGTCGCAAACGACCGGGCTAAACAAAGGAGACTTGCGGCTACCGACTGAACGGCATTGGCACTAACGTCGTTTCTCCCCCTCAGCTCCCGCGGGAATCTCGCCGCAATCGATGAACTCGTTGTCTTTCGGGCGGCACGCTTCCCAGAGCCCCTTTTGGCTTTCCTTGACGACGTGCGAGCAACGCTCGAAGCGGTTGCCGCGAACCGAGCCGCCCGCGGTTCGGCCGAGCGCGTCAGGATAGAGACCCAGGGTGATGCTCTCGGCCTCGTCGAAGTCTGAGACGTGGTTGTCGGCCAGCGTGAACCGGCCGCACAGCTCCACGGCCTGCTTGACGCCGGTCGTGCTGCCGCGGGTGACGATGTTACCGCGAACGATCGAACTGGGGCTTCCGTACGAGTCGAGAACCAGCGGCCGGAAGCAGTCGGTGACCGTGTTGTCGTGGAGGTTCCAGTTCGTCGTCGTTGGGATCACCTCGAACTGGTCGCCCGCCTTGCACTCATGCGGGTCCTTGAGCTTGATGGTGACCTTGCCCGGATCGGCCGCCTCGGTGATCGCTTCGATGATCGACCGTTCTGCCGGCCGCCCTTTGGCGAGCCAAACCAACTCCCAGCCCTGGCACTGCGCCGCCTTCCGGAAATCCAGCGGGATAGACCGGTGGCCCGGCAAGAACGTGCGAGGGTCGATGACCTCGCCGACCCGCGATGAGGCTCGGCCAGTGATCAGGCCGACGCCGCAGTTGCGGATCAGGTTGTCGTGCACCGCCACGTGGGTCGCCGGCTCCAGAACCCGGATCGCCGTGACCTGCGGGTCGCACGGCCCGCGCACGTAGATCTGGTTGTTGCAGACGATTGTGTCCGATGCGCTCACGTCGACGGCCGTGCGCGGCGTCGACTTGTCGCCGATCTCCGTCATGTCGAACAGGTTGCCTGAAATGGTCGTGTTGGCCGAGGGGTAATGCGTTGGGTCCGACTGGCCGCTCGCATGAACGGCCGAGGAGCCGAAGTTGACGAACGTGTTGTTGGTGACCAGCACCTGGCTTGCGCCGACGGCCGTGCGGATTGCAAATCCACCGTAGGGCACGTTGCTTTCGAACACGTTGTCGGCGATCAGGTGTTGGCCGGCCCCCAACTCGGGAAAGGTCGTATCGTGATTGGCCGGGCCGAGGTTGCCGATGGCCACCGTGCCGGAGTTACGCACGTAATTGCCGACGAACTTGACGAACCGCGACGCCCCCTCCCATGCGCAGCCTCCCACGTCGACGATGCGGCAGTAGAGAACGCTGGTGTTTTCCGGCCCGCAGTTCACGTCATTGAACGCGTTGCGTCCGCAATCAACCGCCGAGCAGCGGAGATAGGTGGTCGACTTGGTCCAAGACGGGTTTGGCTTCTCGTCCGTGCCACGGCTCCGGCTTCCCGAGACGAAACATTCCGTGGCCATGCGCCGGCCGTGGCAGTTCTCG
>JBDKTH010000842.1:0-1681 GCA_039680305.1 Thermoguttaceae bacterium
AGCGTCAGCGTGGGCTTAACCGGATTGACGTAGACCGGCACCGTCTGCGTATCCCAGTAGTCGCTTACCGTATAGCCGGGCGTCTGCGCGCGGACCCCCAACTGGATGCCGTAGATGCCGGGCGTCCCGTTCGGCGTGATCGTCGTCGCGCCTGTGCTGCTGTTGTAGGAGACGGTCAGATTCGGGTTGCTGTTAAGCACGCCGGCATAATAGAGGATCGCATCCCCTTCGACATCGGTGGCCGGAATGTTGATCGTCACCGGCGAAGTGCCGTTGGTCTGGATGGTGTTGACACTGCCCAGGTAGGGGAAATTGTTGGTCGTATCCGCCTTGATCGTCACCTTGAACGAGCGGATGACCGTGGCGCCGGTCGCATCGCGGGCGGTGACCGTCACCGTGGTCTCGCCCGTTGTCCCCGCGGGGGCCGAGAGCCGCAGCACGCCGTTCTCCTGGTCGACGATCACGCTGACCGAGTTGATCTTCACTTGGCTGGTCGGCGTGGAGCCGTCCGTTCCGACCGCCACCGACTCGATCTGCTCCCGCACGCTATCGCCTTCCGTCAGGAAGCCGAAGATCGAATGGTTGTAATCCAGCCAGCGGGTATCCTTCGAGGTGATGAAGAACTGGCAGTCGTTCGTGTCGTCGGCGCTCTTGGCCATCGCCAGGATGCCGGAACTGGTGAACTGGAGATTCGGGTTGAACTCGTCGTCGAACTTGACGCCGGTTCCGCCGCTGCCGGTACCGGCCGGATCGCCGCCCTGGATCATGAAGTCCTTGATGATCCGGTGGAATGTCAACCCGTTGTAGGTGCCGTTTTGGGCCAACTCCATGATCCGGGCGGTTGTGAGCGGGGCCTCTTGCTCAAACAGTTCGAAGATCATGTCGCCGTAGCCTTGGACCGACATCTTCAAGCTGTGATTGCCCTGGATCACGCTGGTCGCCAGGAGCGAGTTGCTCGTGGTGACGGTGTACGAAATGGCGTCGTGTTCGGTGTCAATTCCATCCAAGGCGATATTCAGCGGAGCGCCCGCATAGAGGGTCACGTCCTGGATCGGCGTCAGGTCGGTCGCCATGAGCCGCCGCGCTTCGAGCGTTTCGACCCGGGCGACCCGGGTGCGGGAGTACCCCGGCTGCCTGTGGTGACTGCGGGCGGCGGGAAGAAGAGACCGTCGGGTGTTGTGCTTCGTCATAGCTGGATTACCGGAGAACGACCCTTGGAACCCATGACACAACCCGGATTGCTTCGGCGTCGCATCGCTGGAAACCGGGTTGTGTGAAGGGTTCCCAACCGCATTGTAGTCCGGCCGACGCGGGAAGTGAATTCGGGGCGGTCATCAGAAAACCGCAAGAGGTGTTGCCTGCCCCACTCACTCCAACGTGGACCACGATCTGGACTGGCCGGGAGACGCCCCGGCAGCCCCGGACCGGTTCCGGGCATGGCCCGCCGGCCCAGGACATAGCTTTCAGTGTAATCAGACGTGAACATTTTGCACCGAAAACTTTACAGAATTCCTCTCTCCGGCAGACGCCGCAGGGCCGCTTGTGTCGGTTAGGAAGGCTTTGCGGGCTCCGGAAGCCTGGGGCCGACATCCCGTGCAATTCGCGGGTAGCCGCGACGCCTGTCCCATAGACAATGTGGCCGGAAACGAGTGGCATGTGTTTCGTCTGCCTTTCCGGCTTG